>NZ_JBLOUI010000002.1:0-163354 GCF_047807365.1 Peptacetobacter sp. AB800
TCTCGCTCATTTATTGTAAGATGGTTATATAGACTCATATCATTTTCTCCTTGGTTTTAATTTTTGTTGGCATGAATATTATACCAAGAAAATGATATGAGTTCTTTTTTTTGTTGCACTTAGATTATAAATTCAAGGGAAATGTATATGAAGCAGCAAATGCAATGAGAGCTATAGTTAAAGATGCTACAACTGTTATATGTCTAGCAACTATGCTACATACAATAGCTGTAGGAAATATGACACCTTCATTCCGTGTATTAGAAGATGGAACAATACGTCCAGTATATCTATACACTATAGATGCAGACGAGTTCGTTGTTAACAAACTTCTTGATAGAGGTAGTTTATCAGCAACAACAATGGTAACTAACGTTCAGGACTTTATAACTCGTGTTGCTAAAGGACTTGATTTAATAAAATAATTAATGTAACTTGTTCAAAAAATAATACAAAATTGGAGAAGCTGTTATGAAAAAAGGTGTATTCGGAAAATTGGCTTTGCTATTCGTAGCTGTTGCTTGGGGTAGTTCAATGGTTGTTATAAAGGGTTCTACTGATATACTACCAGCTGGATCTCTTCTTGCATGGCGTTTTACAATAGCTACACTAGTTTTAGGACTAGTAAACATAAAAAGATTAAAACAAATTGATAAAGAATATATAAAGAGTGGGATATTTATAGGAATATGCTTGTTTATGGCATATTTCACACAGACATTAGGTGTTATGCTTGAAATGCCAGGTAAGAGTCATTTCTTATCATCAGCATATTGTGTATTTGTACCATTCTTAGGATGGATAGTATTAAAAGAAAGACCTAAGATTTACCACATAATAGCAGCAGTAATGTGTGCTACAGGTATAGTGTTAGTTTCTTTGGTTGGAAACTTCAGTATAAGTTATGGAGATAGTTTATCTATAATAAGTTCAGTATTCTGGGCAGCACAGATAATAGCTATAGCTAAATGGGGTAATGGTAAAGACCCAGTTTTAATAACAATATTAGAATTTGTCGTATGTGCTATATTAGCTTGGGCTTTCACATTAACAATGGAAGATCCATTTGCAATACAGTGGAATACAGCTGCTGTTGGTGGAGTACTATATCTTGGTGTTGTTTGTTCTGGTATATGTTTCTTATTACAGACAATCGCACAGAAAACAGAAGATCCAACAAGTGTTTCTATAATATTAAGTTTCGAAAATATATTCGGATTAGTATTTGGAGCAGTGTTCTTTGGAGAAACATTTACTCCACAGTCAATAGTAGGATTTATTCTAATGTTCTTAGCTATAATAATAGCTGAAACACAGCTTTCTTTCCTAAAAAAGAAAAAAGTAGCTGAATAAAATTAAAATTTAATAAATTTCATTAAGTTTATTATGATATGTATCGGCGGTAGGTATCTATCGCCGATATAATTTTGATTAATATAACTTGTAAGTACAAAAAAACTCTGCTATCCTAAAAATAAGAAAATTTATAATAAAGTGAGGATTTTAGACATGGAAATACTAATTATAGATGCACAGGGTGGCGGAATAGGAAAACAATTAATAATAGAAATAAACAAAAATTTTAAAGATGCACACATAACTGCTGTTGGAACAAACTCAGTTGCAACAACAAATATGTTAAAAGCAGGAGCAAAAAACGCAGCTACAGGAGAAAATGCTGTTGTAGTTGGATGTAGAAAAGCAGATATTATAATAGGACCAGTAGGTATAGTTATAGCAGACTCTATGTACGGAGAAATAACTCCTAAAATGGCTGTAGCTGTTGGACAGAGTGATGCAAAAAAACTACTTATACCTATGAATCACTGCAACAATATAATTGTTGGAGTAGAAAATAAAAGAATGAATGAGTTCATTTCAGAAACAATTAATGATCTTAAATCATATTTATAATTACTAGAAAGTATTAAAAAATAGCAAGAAGCTTACAATTTATACAGGAAGTATAAAAACAATAAAAATTATATATAAAAACTAAGGCATATTTCGACATCTATATAAATAAAAAGTACCAGAAGGTATGAGTAAATTCAGTAGAATAAAAGATATGCTTTTTTGTTGGAAAAGAGGACTAATATGAACAAAAAAATTGTAAGTTTAGTAGCTACAGCGATGGTATTACCAATGCTACTTGTTGGTTGTGGAAAATCAGAGGCGAGTAATTCAAATCCAGAAGATGGAATAAAAATTTATATAGGTTCATCAATATTTGATGATAGTTTAGACCCTATAAAAGGCGGGATGTCAAATGGATATCCATTTACAAATGATGCACTTTTAAAGGTGAATAGTGAGTCTAAGTACGTAGGGGACTTAGCTAAGGATTGGAAAGTAAGCGATGACGCTTTAACATATACATTTGATTTAAATGATGGAGTTAAATTCAGCGATGGCAGTGAATTAACAGCAGAAGACGTTGTATTTACATATAATACAGTGAAAGAAAATCAGGCTCATAATGAAAACGTTGACTTAACATATTTAGAGTCTGTAAAAGAAGTGGATAAGGATACAGTAGAATTCAAATTAAAAGAACCATATTCACCATTCTTAGACACAACTGCTCAGCTGGGAATAGTTCCTTCAGATGCTTACGATAGCAAAAAATTTGACACTCAGCCAATAGGAACTGGTGCTTATAAAGTATCTCAGTACGATGCTAATCAGCAGATAATATTAGAAGCAAATGAAAACTATTTTGGAAAAGCTCCAGAAATAAAGAAAGTTACAATAGTTAATATGGAAGAAGACGCAGCCTTTTCATCAGCTAAAGCTGGAGAATTAGATGTTGCAATGGTTGGAACAAACTACGCTAATGAAGAAATTCCAGGTATGAAATTAGAAAAATTAGAAACTATGGACGTTCGTAATGTAGGACTTCCAGTTAGACCTGTTAGTGAAGTTAAGAGTCCAAGTGGAGAAATGGTAAAAGTTGGTAACAATGTAACATCAGATCCAGCAGTTAGAAAAGCGCTTGCGATAGGTATAGATCGTAAAAAAATAATAGAAAATGCTTCAAACGGAATAGGAAAGCCTGCAGTAAACTTTACAGACAACTTAGTATGGGCTAGTACAGATGACTACGAAGATAATAAAGTAGATGAAGCTAAAAAACTTTTAGATGAAGCTGGATGGAAAGAAACTGAAAGCGGAATTCGTGAAAAAGACGGACAGAAATGTACATTTGATTTATATGCATCAGCAGGAGAAATGGACCGTTACAACTTATGTGTAGCACTTGCTGAAAATGCAAAAGAACTTGGTATAGATATACCAGTAAAAACAGCTACTTGGGATGAAATATTGACATTACAGAATACTTCAGCAATCTTATGGGGTTGGGGACAGTATTCACCAACAGTTTTATCTTCATTATATAATTCAGAATTATTCTTATCTGGAGGATATGACAATGTTGTTGGTTACAATAATCCAGAAGTAGATGCAAAAATAAAAGAAGCTATAAATGCAAACTCTCAGGAAGATGCAGTAGCAGCATGGAAAGAAGTTCAGGGGTTAGCAGATAAAGATCATTCTAATTTATTCTTAGTAAATATAGAACATTGCTACTTTGTATCAGATAAATTAGATATATCAACAGATACACAGATACCTCATCCTCATGGACATGGAACACCAATCGTATGTAATATAGCAGATTGGAAATTAAAATAATATGGAGATAGATTATGAAGAGTTGGAGAAAAATATTAGGGGAATGCCTAAGAATGGTACTGCTTTTAGTAGCAGTTAGTATAATAGCATTTTTATTAATAGTAAAATCTCCTATAGATCCATTAGTTTCATACGTAGGAACTAATACAACTATCTCAGAAGAAGCTAAGCAGGAAATTGCTGAGGAGTGGGACTTAAATGCCCCACATTCTCAGCGTTTTATTACGTGGGGTGAACACGCACTTCATGGAGATTTAGGTATGTCAATTACCTATAAAAAACCAGTTGCTGAAGTAATAAAGACTAGATTTTCTTATTCGATAGTTTTAATGGCTGTTTCGTGGCTTCTTTCTGGAATAATAGGATTTATTTTGGGAGTTATATGCGGAATTATAGACGGAAGTATTTTTGATAGAATAATAAAAACATTTTGCTTGATAGTAAAATCCGCACCGGTATTTTGGATAGGACTTATCATGGTATCTATATTTGCAGTCAAGCTTGGATGGTTCCCACTAGGGATGGCAGTTCCAGCGGGAAAATTGGCGGCAGATGTAACGCTTGCGGATAAGATACATCATTTAATTCTTCCTGTGCTTACACTTACAATAGTAAGTATCAGTGAAGTAGTTTTATACACAAGACAAAAAGTTATAGAAATAATGAATAGTGATTTCATATTATATGCAAAAGCTAGAGGTGAAAATACAAAACAGCTTATAGCAAGACATATTTTAAGAAATGTATCGCTACCTGCGATTACAGTTCAGTTCGCTTCATTTAGTGAACTATTTGGTGGAATGGCACTTGCTGAGACAGTATTTGCCTACCCAGGAATAGGAACTGCAATAACTGCTGCAGCGTTAAATGGAGATGTTCCACTTCTATTAGGTATTTCAGTTTTCAGCGCAATATTTGTATTTGTCGGAAACTTAATAGCAAATATCTTATATGGAGTATTTGATCCTAGAATAAGAGAGGTGGATGCTCGTGAATAAAGATAAGGTATTTAATAGAAGAGTATTAGTTGTTATATTAATGGCTGTTGCGGTTACATATCTAATAGGTGTATTTGTTTGGGGATTATTTATGAATCCTCGGTCTTATGAGGCAAATTATGCGAACAAATTTTTATCACCTAGTTTAGCACATCCATTTGGGACTGATTTTATAGGGAGGGACATGTTCCATAGAACTATAAAAGGTCTTTCTAACAGTATAATTATAGGTGTACTTGCATCTATTTTTAGTTCAATTATTGCACTATTAGCTGGAATTGCATCTGCTGTATTTGGCGGATGGGTAGATAAATTTGTAAACTGGTGTGTCGACTTATGTATGGGATTACCTCATTTAGTATTATTAATGCTTATATCTTTTATGATGGGAAAAGGTGTAAAAGGTGTAACTATTGCAGTTGCTCTTACACATTGGCCATCTTTAACAAGAATAGTTAGATCTGAGGTTATGCAAATTCGTTCATCTCAATACGTAAAAGCGGCTTATAAAATGGGGAGAACAAAAACACAGGTTGCTTTTCAGCACATACTTCCTCATGTAATACCAGCTTATTTAATAGGACTAGTTTTATTATTTCCACATGCAATCATGCATGAAGCTTCTATTACATTCTTAGGATTTGGTATGCCTGCCGAAATGCCTGCGATAGGTGTAATTTTATCAGAAGCTATGCAGCATATTTCAACAGGAAAATGGTGGCTTGCACTATTCCCAGGATTAATGCTTTTAATAGCAGTGCTATTATTTGACATTATTGGTGAAAATCTAAAGAAACTTTGGAATCCTGAAAGTGGAAATGAATAAGGAGAGTTTAATATGGAAAAAAAGAATATATTGAGTGTAGATGATCTAATTGTATCATTTAGTATGTATAAAGGACTCTTCAAAAAGGAAAATCTAGAGGTTGTACACTCTCTATCACTTGATATTAATGAAGGTGAGATTGTAGCGGTGGTTGGTTCTAGTGGCTCTGGAAAAAGTCTTTTGGCCCACGCTGTTTTAGGATTACTTCCAAAGAATGCCTCTACAAGTGGGAAAATTCTTTATGAAGGTGAAGAGCTTACAGATAAAAAAAGAAGCGAACTTCTTGGAAGAAAGATAGTTTTCATACCTCAGTCTATTGATTATCTGGATCCAGTTATGAAAGTAGGCAAACAGGTTCAGGGAGTTTATTCTACTAAAGAAAGACAAGAAGAGTTATTTGAAAAATATAAATTAGATAAAAGTGTAGAAGATATGTATCCATTCCAGCTTTCTGGTGGAATGGCGAGAAGAGTACTTGTATCATCAGCGCTTATGGAAATGCCTAGACTTATAGTTGCAGACGAGCCAACGCCTGGACTTAGCGTGGATATGGCTATGGATACTCTAAAACATTTTAGAGAAATTGCAGATAAAGGTGCAGGTGTACTACTTATAACACATGACATCGACTTGGCACTTCACGTAGCAGATAGAATAGCAGTATTTTATGCAGGTACAATATTTGAGATAGCTTCTACAAAAGACTTCCTTGAAGGTAGGGATGCACTTAGACATCCATACAGCAAGGAATTTATATCAGCATTACCACAAAACGAATTTAAGTCTATAGAAGGGTTACAGCCTTATGCAGGTGAGCTACCTAAGGGATGTTTATATGCAAGTAGATGCCCTTATGTATCGGAAAAATGTTCAGGTGAAATTCCTATGAGAGAGCTTAGAGGCGGAAAGGTTAGGTGTGTAAATGCAACTTAGTATAGAAAATATAAATTTTAGATATACAGAAAAATCTCCTTGGATTTTAAAAGATGTAAATTTAAAGGTAGAATCAGGAGAAAGAGTAGGAATTATAGGGCCATCAGGTTATGGTAAAAGTACACTTTCCAAGATAATTGCAGGTTATGAAAAACCTACATCTGGAAAAATACTTATAGATGGCAAACCTATTAGTGAAAAGGGATTTTGTCCCGTACAGATGATTCATCAGCACCCAGAGTTATCAGTCAACCCTAGATGGAAGATGGATAAGGTACTGAATGAATGTTGGCAACCAGATGACAAAATGCTAAAGCGTTTTGGAATAGAAAAAGAATGGCTAAAAAGATGGCCAAATGAACTTTCTGGCGGAGAATTACAGAGATTTTGTATTACAAGAGTTTTGGCGCCAGAAACAAAATTTCTTATATGTGATGAGATTACTACTATGTTAGATGTTATTTCTCAGGCACAGATATGGAATGTGCTTCTAGGTATAGCTGAAGAAAAGGATTATGGGATGCTTATAGTAACACATAATATGGAATTGGCTAAAAGAGTATGCACAAGAATAGTTGATTTAAGGGAAATAAATCACAAGTAATTAAAATAATTATAGGAAATAAAATGGAGGTACTTAAATGGAGACAAGAGAAATGTTAAGCAAGGTTAAAAATGGAGAAATATCAGTTGAAGAAGCAGAAAAATTTTTCCGTAAACAGCCTTTTGAAGAATTAGGATATGCTAAGTTAGATACTCATAGAAAGGTTCGTTCTGGATGCGCAGAAGTTGTTTTTTGTAGTGGAAAGGCAAACGAACATTTATTAAGTATATACGAACATCTTTATTCTATGGAAGGAGAAGTTTTAGGAACAAGAGCATCTAAAGAACAGGCAGAACTAGTTAAATCAAAAATTCCTTGTGTCCAGTACGATCCTATTTCTAGAATTTTAAAGATAGAAAAAGAAGATAAGAAGTATATTGGAAAAATTGCAGTATGTACAGCAGGAACAGCAGATATTCCTGTTGCAGAAGAAGCAGCTCAGACAGCTGAGTTCTTTGGAAATAAAGTAGAAAGAATATACGATGTAGGAGTAAGTGGAATACACAGACTTCTATCAAGAATGGAAACAATACAGGATGCAAACTGTGTTATAGCAGTTGCTGGAATGGAGGGAGCACTAGCTAGTGTTATAGGAGGTTTAGTTGATAAACCTGTTATAGCCGTACCTACATCAATAGGATACGGAGCTAGTATGAATGGTATATCTGCCCTACTTACAATGATAAACTCTTGTGCAAATGGTATTGCAACAGTGAATATAGACAATGGGTATGGAGCAGGATATATTGCATCACAAATTAATAAACTAGGAGTGAACGATCATGAGTAAGAAAAAATTATACTTAGAATGCTATTCTGGAATTAGTGGAGATATGTTTGTTGCCTCTCTTTTAGATTTAGGGGCTGACTTAGAAGTACTTGAAAAATCTTTAAAAAGCCTTGAGTCAATTAAGGATAAATTTGAAATAAAAACAAGCAGAGTTGTAAAATCTGGATTAGATGCACTTGATTTTTCTGTTGTATTAGATGTAGACAATCACGATCACGATATGGAATATCTACATTCTAATAATTATAAACACGACCATGACCACAGTCACGACCACGATCATCATCACGATCATGAACACAGCCATGACCACGATCATCATCATGACCATGAACATAGTCATGACAACGACCATCATCACGACCATGACCACAGTCACGACCACGACCATCATCATGACCATGACCACAGTCATGATCACGGACATAGCCACGACCATGGGCACAGTCATGAACACGTTGGACTTATAGAAATCCAGCATATAATAAACAGCAGTGGAATAACAGAAAATGCAAAAAAAATAGCTAATAAAATATTTGATATAGTTGCAAATGCAGAAGCTAAAGCTCATGGAAAACCAAAAACAGAAGTTCACTTCCATGAAGTTGGGGCAGTAGACTCAATAGTAGATATAGTTGCAGCAGCTGTATGCATAGATAATCTAGGTATAGAAGACGTTATAATACCAGCATTATACGAAGGAGTTGGAACAGTTAGATGCCAGCATGGTGTACTTCCAGTTCCGGTACCAGCAGTTTTAAATATAGTAAATGCAGAAAATCTAACTCTTAGCATAACTGGTGTTCAGGGAGAATTTGTAACTCCAACAGGTGCAGCAATAGCAGCAGCTATATGCACAGAAAAAAAACTTCCAGAAAAATTTAGAGTAGTTAAAACTGGTATAGGTGCAGGTAAGAGAAATTATGAAAGACCTAGCCTTCTTAGAGCTATGATAATAGAGGAAGAAGAAACAGAAATAGAAAAAGATAAAATAGTAAAAATGGAAACTAATATAGACGATTGTACAGGTGAAGCACTTGGATATGTTATGCAGAAATTAATGGATGCAGGTGCGAGAGATGTGCATTATATGCCAGTTTTTATGAAAAAAAATAGACCAGGCTATCAGTTAAATGTTATCTGTAAAGAAGATAAAATGGACGAATTACAGAGAATAATATTTGAAGACACAACAAGTATAGGTATAAGAATTCAGTATATGGATAGAAAAATCCTAGAAAGAAGAACTGAAATGAGAGAAACATCTATGGGAACAGTGCAGATAAAAATTTGTGGACTTCCATCAGGTGAAAGAATTTACCCAGAACACGATAGCATAGCTAGAATATGCAAAGAAACTGGTAAAACTTGGCAGGATGTATATCGTCAAATAATCGAGGAGTGCAAGTAATAATATGAGTTATGAAGAAAAAAAGATAAGACTTTTAGAAGAGGTAGATAAATTATCTCAGGAAGATGTTGTACTTGCATTTTCAGGTGGTGTAGACAGCAGCCTTCTTTTAAAGTTGTTCTCAAAGTCAACTAAAAAAACAGGCAAAAAAGTCTATGCGGTAACAGTACACACAAAGATACATCCTATGAAAGATTTAGAGATTTCACGGAGAGTAGCGGATGAAATGGGTGTAGAACACAAAGTTATATCCATAGACGAGCTTAAAGAAGCTGGAATAGAGGACAACCCTGTAAATAGATGTTATCTTTGTAAGAAGAGTATATTTGAAAAATTACAGAGATATGCAGAAGAACTTGGTGTAAAACAGGTAGTGGAAGGTACAAATGAGGACGATTTACATGTATACAGACCAGGAATAAAAGCAATAAAAGAGCTTGGAATAAAAAGCCCTCTAGCTGATTCTGGATTTACAAAGGAAGAAGTTAGAAAACTTGCTGCAGAACTTGGGGTATCTGTATCAAATAGACCATCTACTCCATGTATGGCTACTAGATTCCCTTATGGAACAATGTTAGATTATGAAAGTATTCAAAAGGTTGAAGAAGCTGAAAAATGGCTTAGAGATTTAGGATTTTATAATGTAAGAATAAGAGTTCATGGGGATATAGCTAGGATAGAAGTAGATAAAAATGAAATGATGATGCTTTTAGAAAAGAAGGAAGAAATCGTTGAAAAATTAAAAGAGTTTGGATACGATTATATCACTCTAGACTTAGAAGGATTCCGTTCTGGAAGCATGGATATACATATAAAAAAGTAAAGACAAGAGTATAACTGCTCTTTGCTTCAGGCTTCAGTGCCCCATCCTATTATGTAACACATTTATAGGTATGGGGGCACTTGCAGTATTGTCGCTTTAGAGCAGTTATACACTCTTGTCTTTTTTTATACTTTGTTAGATTGTCTTTTCTTTAAATTCTTTTTTTATTTTTTCTGCTAATTCTCTGTTTTGAGAGATGTCAACTACAGTTGAGCAGAATGCTTTTATTACAGTATTCATTTTGTCGAATGCATATTGAGAGTTTACTAGTTCAAGAGCCTTTTGTGTATGTATAGGAAGTGGCTCTGGAGAGTCTAGGGCTATTTCAGCATATATAGTAGGGCATACGTAGCTTACATTTCCGATATCTGATGAACCCACAGGAAGTCTATTGTCCTTGTCTAAGAAATTATCCATACCATATAGTTTGAAATTGTCTTCAGTAGCTTTTATCATGCTATCAAGATGAACCGTATCGTCAAATGGATTTTCTATTAATCTGTACTCCAAAGTGCATCCAGTGCTTAGAGCAGCTGCATTTGCTATGTTTATAATTTTTTCTCTTAAAACTTTAAGTGAAGCCTTGTCTTTTTCCCTAATACTAAACTGACACGCAGCTAAGTCAGGTATTATGTTTGGTGCAGATCCTCCATTGCTTATAATACCGTGCACCTTTGCAGAAGGAGGTAGCTGCTGTCTAAGAAGTCCAATGTTTACAAACATAGAGATAACAGCATCAAGTGCGTTTATTCCTTTATCTGGAGCCTGAGATGCATGAGAAGCAAGTCCTTTAAATTCAAATTCAAATGAATTCATAGCTAAATTATGTACATACATATTGTCATGTGCATCTAGATGAGCCTGAAATGCATAATCTACATCGTCAAATGCTCCTAAATTTATCATATCGTATTTAGCGCCAAAAGTTTCCTCTGCAGGAGTACCTATTAAAGATACATTTATACCTAGTTCTTTTGACACTTTAGAAAGTACAACGGCGCAACCAGTCATAGTAGCTGCTATCCAGTTGTGTCCACAAGCATGTGCATTTGTGCATCTATCATCTCCATATCCTGGAAGTGCATCGTACTCTGCAATAAATGCGTAATTTTCATAAGAAGGATTGTTTATATAAGAAGCGACAATTGCTGTAGGAAGAGTTTCATAAGGTTCTTTTACAACAAAATCATGCTTTTTTAACGTATCTACAATACACTTTGCAGATAAAAATTCTTCTCCTCCAAGTTCGGGATTATTAAATAAATAATTTGATATTTCTTCAAAATTATGCTGATATTCATCTACTATATTACAAATTGTTTTTTTAAAATTGTTCATATTTGAATAATTCCCTTCATAATTATTTGATATTTTACTAAACCTACCACGATTAAAGCTACTGGTCTTCTTTACTATTTTTCATAAAATCAATAGCATCACTGTATTTTTTTAGTTCTGGCTCTATCTTTTCTTTGTATGTATGTCTTAGCTCTGAGAGTATGATATTACATAGAAGAATAGATAGAATTGGTGAATTGTAAAAAGTCTCAGCTGACTCTTTTGTTACAACATAGGCGTCGGCATTTAAAGAGTTTCCTACTATATCAGAATTTGTCATAGAAACAAACTTTGCTCCGACTTTTTTTGCATAACGTGCAACCATATAGTCATCGTCTTCCATATCTGAAAAATTGGACATAATCACTAAATCATGCTTTGAAAGAGTGATAAGTTTTTCTCTTAAACTAACTCCTTGCTCATCTGTATAGATACACTTTATCCCACATATAGGTAGATAATTGTATAAATATTTCATAGCAATCGAATCAGAGCCAAATCCTATCAAATAAACTGCTGAAGCATTTGCTATATATTTAACTATTTTCTTTATTGTATTTGGAGATATCGTCTTTTCAAAATTATTTATATCATTCACCAAATTAGAAAATATAGACTCTGTACAAGGTGTTGGCAAAAATGTTTCATATGGATTGTGCTTAATTGAGGATAATTGCTCATTATTTATTTCTCTCTTTAATTCTATAAATCCTTTGTACCCTATCTTTTGGCTAAATCTAACAAGTGTTGCCTTGCTTGTATCTGCATTTTCTGCAATTTCATTGCCGTTGTAATACGAAATAGTATCGTAATTATCTATAATGAATGTTGCAATTCTTTTTTCGTTTTTTGAAAAATTATCAAAATTGGAAATAATTTTATCTTTAATTGAACTCATAACTAAAAACCCCTTTAGAAATTGTAACTTATTTTATGATATTAATTATAACATAAAAAAAAGTATAAAAAAAAATTAAAATCTATATTAAATTAATGTTGAATATATATTTTATATATAGAAATTTGATATAATAAAGAAAAACTAAAATTTGGAGGTAAATTATGAACTTTTCATTTGCACACAATAACATAAACGTATTAGATTTACAGAAGAGTATGGAGTTCTATGAAAAAGCACTAGGACTAAAAGAAACTAGCAGAATAGAGTCTGAAGATGGTAGCTTTACAATAGTATATCTTGGAGATGGTGTTACTCCTCACAATCTTGAGCTTACTTGGTTAAGAGACTGGGATAGACCATATAATTTAGGTGACAACGAGTTCCATCTAGCTTTAAGAGTAGACGATTTTGAAGCAGCACACGAGCTTCACAAAGAAATGGGATGTATATGTTTTGAAAATGAAGCTATGGGGATATACTTTATAGCGGATCCAGATAACTACTGGGTTGAAATAATACCAAGCCATATGTAATAGAAAAAATATTATATTTTATAAAATTTAGTAAAACATAACAAATAATATCTTAAAATACTACCACAAGTGTTAAAAGTGGTAGTATTTTTTTGATTATCTGATAGTGTATGTTATACTTTATGAGTAGAAGAAAAGTTAAAAAATATAATTATAAAAAACTAAAATAAAGGAGAAAAAAATTGGATTATTTAAATATATTATTTCTGTCAATGATGCCTGTCACAGAGCTGAGGGGTGCAATTCCTATTGGTATAGCTATGAACCTAGATCCAATAGGCGTGTATATTGCAAGTGTTATAGGCTCTAGCTTAGTGGCAATTCCATTAATATTGACGTTTAGACATATACTAAACTTTATAAGAGAGATTTCTTTTTTAAAGAATATAGCTAAAAAAATAGACAATAAGATAGAGTCGTCTATGAAGAAGTTAAAGAGCGCATCTGTTCTAGGACTTATTCTGTTTGTAGGTGTTCCTCTTCCGACTACGGGAACATGGACTGCTGCAGCAATTGCATCGATACTACATATGAGAATAAGAAATGCATTTTTGGGAATTGTAGTGGGAAATATGATGGCTGGAGTGATAGTAACTGGAATATCAATGCATATAATATAAGAAAAGGTAATTAAGCTGTTACAATATTTTTGTAGCAGTTTTTATTTTGGAAAATTCCTTTACTATAGCTAAAGAAAACCTTATTATATTCAATAGAGGAAAGTAGAACCTCTATCTAAAAGCAAGGAGTGAATAAAATGTTAGGAGCAATAATTGGGGATATTCTAGGAAATGGATACGACTTTGGTCTAACAATCCCTAAATACGAAGAAGTACAGAAAAAATACGACGAACTATTCAAAGAAGGAATAGAAATAAATCCAAGAGTTAGGGAAATATTTACCGACGATACAGTAATGACTGTAGCTGTTGGAAAAGCTCTTTCTCAGACTTTTGACAAACCTGCAGAAGAAATAAAATTATGTCTAAGATACAATATGCAGATGTTTGGAAGAAGCCACATAACTGCCGGATATGGAACATTGTTTAGCAATTGGCTAATTTCTCAGAAACCAGAACCTTACGAAAGCATAGGAAATGGATCTGCTATGAGAGTATCTTCTGTTGGATGGCTTGCAAACAACCTAAATGAAGTGGATATCTACGCAAGATTATCTGCTGAAGTTACACACAACAGTGAAGAGGGGATAAAAGGTGCTCAGGCAATAGCGAGTGCAATATTCCTAGCGAGAAATGGAAGCAAAAAAGAAGCGATAAAGAAATATATAGAAAAAGAATATGGATACGACTTATCTAAATCTATAGAAGATTACAGAAGTGCAGACATAATGAAAAGGGACGCATTATGTGAAACAGCAGTTGTTCAGGCAATGGCTGCATTTTTAGAGAGCGAAAGTTTTGAAGATGCTGTAATAACTGCAGTTACAATAGGTGGAGATACCGACACAATAGCTGCAATTACAGGATCTATTGCCGAAGCATACTACGGAATAGATGAAAAAGCTAAAGAGCTTGTACTCACTTATCTTCCTGATGATTTAAAAAGAGGAATAAATGATTACACATATATCGTAATGTATAGAAGAAACGAAAGAAAAAAAGCTTACGATAAAATATTTGACGACATAAAATACTTCAAAGAAAGAATAAAAGAAGACACAGGAAGACCAGTTCCTATGTTTATGTTTAATCAGCCAGAGATGTCAGAAGAAGTTGAAAAACTTATAAATACAGCTCACCTTCCTGAGATAACAGACAAGGCGTATATAGATACATTAGACCTTCACAACATAGAAATGGACTCTGACTTATACAGAGAAAATGCAGCCGATTCTGGAGCATATCTTTTAAGAGCGATGCTTACTAGCATTGTAAGACAGGAAATATTTAATCCAGGAGCTGTAGACAAATGTGTAGACGATGGAACTGTTTACGTATTATTAGAAGAAATGAAGAAAAAGAAAGTATATAGATAATAAGGTGATTAAATTATGCTAAAAAAGGTAGATACAATAGAGAATAAAAATATCGACGAAAACCAATTAATGGCAGAAAAAATAGTAGATATAATAAATGGCTATGGTGTGGAAAACTGTGGACTTAGAATCAGCAATGGCGTAATTTTGGTATCGACTATAAACAAATACAAAGGGCTAAAATACTCGACCTCAATCCACACAGGTAAGGACAGATTTACCAGTATAGTAATAGACTTGGAAGAGCAAATCTACATAAATAACGAGGCTGAGAGAGATATTTTTTTAAACATGATATACGAGAGAAACAACTACTATGCAGAAAAACACTCTGGAAAAAATATGAGCCAGGGAATAGGCGTAAATAAAAATTATAAATTTGAAATGATAAAAAACGAAGTAGTTAAATTTAACTCTCAAAGTATAGTAAATTCATTTGTATCTACTGTAAATGAATTCATAGAAGAAGTAGATCGATTTGAAAAATTTCTATTCTAAAAATAGAACACTAAAAATATAGATATAATATTAAATCAACGAAAATATAAAATATTAAAAAGTGCCAACTATAATACAAATGAAGGTAATAAGAATAACTTGAATCAAATTAGAAAATAATTTGAAAAAGTTTGCCCAAAATACTTGACACCAATCTATGAAAATGTTATCCTAAATACAGTTGAAAAATGGATATGACAATTTGGAGTGTTACTGGTAGAGCAGGCAAGACCGAATTTTATAGAATGCACTATAGGTGTATTGTATAAAGTTAGGTCTTTTTTTTATTGTTATGATAATCTTATTATTATTATTATTTAAGGTATAGTAGTATGATGTGGAATTTATATTATATCTGGAAAGGCAAGGAATGTTTATGAAAGTTACAAAAGTTATAAATAATAATTTTGTATGCTCATGCAACGAAAAGAATAAAGAGATTATTGTAATGGGAAAAGGAATAGGATTTAAAGCTAAAGAAGGCGACGAGATAGATGCATCTAAAGTAGAGAAAGTATTCACTATGAATGGAAAATCTGCAATAGATAAATTCAAACGCTTGATTGAGGAGCTGCCTATTGAGCATTTTAAAGTGTCTAATGACATAATAAACTACGCAAAACGTACACTTGGCAAGAGATTAAATCAGAACATATACATAACTCTGACAGATCACATAAGCTTTTCAGTGTACAGATTTAAAAATGGTATGAAATTTAGTAATCCTCTCTTATGGGAAGTAAAGCATTTTTATAATCCAGAATATATAATTGGAGAATATGCTGTAAACCTAATAAAAGAAAAATTAGGTGTGGAAATGGGTGAAGATGAGGCGGCTAATATAGCACTTCATATAGTAAATGCTGAGTACAACACAGAGATGAACGACGCATTAAAAATAACTACTCTTATAGGAGATATACTAAAAATAGTAACAGATACTTTTGATATACAACTAGATGAAGAAAGCTTACATTATTCAAGACTTATTACACATCTGAAATTCCTTTCACAGAGGATATTTATGGGAGAGATGTTAAAAGATTCTGACGATGTATTTGCTGAAATGATAGCAATGAAATATCCTGAAGAATTTAAGTGCGCACTAAAGATAAGGGATTATATAGAAAAACAGTATAATCAGAGGATATCAAATGAAGAACTTGTATATCTTGCGGTGCATATAAGACGTGTTTCTACAATAGAGGATGAAAATTAAGAATTTTGAGGTGTAACGATGTTTAAAAAATTATTTGGAAAAAAAGATAACTCTTGTAAATTAGTTTCTCCAATAAACGGTGAAACAATAGCAATAGAAGAAGTAAACGACCCTACTTTCGCAAGCGGAATGTTAGGAAAAGGTGTAGGAATAAAACCAGCTGAAGGTAGAGTAGTAGCTCCAGTAGCAGGTGAAATAACAATAATGTTCCCTACAAAACATGCAGTTTCTATATTAAGTGAAGATGGAGCTGAAGTACTAATACACATAGGATTAGATACTGTAAACCTACAGGGACAGCACTTCACAAGCCATGTAGAAGTTGGACAGAAAGTAAATGTTGGAGATCTTTTAGTAGAATTCGATATGGAAAAAATAAAAGAAGCTGGATACGATGTAACAAGCCCAGTACTTGTTTGTAACCCAGATGCTTTTGAATCAGTTGAACCAACAGAGTACGGTCCAGTTAGCATAGGCGATGAAATAATAAAAATAACTAAAAAATAGTAAAAAGCAATTATAAAAAATAAAAGTCTTTAAATCAAAGAGGTTTAGAGCATTAAAAATGTCTATTTTGCTCAAAAATAGAGCTGAAATAATAAAAAATTATACATGAAAGGAGAATATTTCTTATGATGAAATATTTACAGAAACTAGGTAAAGCTTTAATGCTACCAGTTGCTGCACTTCCTGTTGCAAGTATATGCATGGGTATAGGTTATTGGATAGACCCAAGTGGTTGGGGTGCTAATAACGTAATAGCAGCATTCTTATTAAAATCAGGTGGAGCTCTTATAGATAACATGGGTATCTTATTCGCTATAGGGGTAGCCGTTGGTATGTCAGATGATAACGATGGTACTGCAGGTCTTGCAGGTCTAGTATCATGGTTAATGATAACTACATTACTTTCTCCAGCAGTTGTTGCTATGTTCAAAGGTATACCTGAAGATCAGGTTGCAGCAGCTTTCACTAAAACTCAGACTCAGTTCATAGGTATCTTAGCTGGTCTTATAGGTGGAACTTGCTATAATAAATTCAAAGGTACTAAATTACCAGACGCTTTATCTTTCTTCAGTGGTAAGAGAAGTGTTGCGATAGTTACTTCAGGTTGCTCAATGTTAGCAGCTGCTATATTATTCTTCGTATGGCCAGCAGTTTACAATGCGCTAGTTGCATTTGGTGAAGGAATAATATCTTTAGGTGGAGTAGGTGCAGGTATATACGGATTCTTCAACAGACTTCTTATACCAACAGGATTACACCACGCTCTTAACTCAGTATTCTGGTTCGACGTTGCAGGTATAAATGATATCGGTAACTTCTGGGGTGGAACAGGAGTTAAAGGTGTAACAGGTATGTACATGACAGGATTCTTCCCAGTTATGATGTTTGGTTTACCAGCAGGTGCTTTAGCTATGTACCACACTGCAAAAGATAGCAAGAAAAAAGCTGTTTACGGATTATTATTAGCTGCAGCAGTAAGTTCATTCTTCACAGGTGTTACAGAACCTCTTGAATTCTCATTCATGTTCTTAGCTCCAGCATTATACCTAGTTCACGCTTTATTAACTGGTATATCAATGACAGTTTGTGCAATGTTACCAGTAAGAGCTGGATTCAACTTCTCAGCAGGGTTCGTTGACTGGTTCTTAAGTTTCAAAGCTCCTCTAGCTTTAAACCCATTATACTTATTAGGAATAGGTTTAGTAGTTGGTGTTGTATACTATGTAGTATTCAGATTCGTTATAGTTAAATTCAACTTAGCAACTCCAGGTAGAGAAGAAGATACTGTAGAAGCAGAAAAAGCTATAGTTTTAGATAACAACGACTTCACAGCTATGGCTCAGGTTATATTAGAAGGTTTAGGTGGAGCTGAAAACGTAACATCTATAGACAACTGTATAACAAGATTAAGATTAGAAGTTAAAGATAGTACAAAAGTAGACGAAGCTAAAATAAAATCTTCAGGAGCAGCTGGTGTTATAAGACCAGGAAAAACTTCTGTACAGGTTATAATAGGAACAAAAGTTCAGTTCGTTGCTGATGAATTCAAAAAACTTTGCAAATAGAAAAAGTGATATAGAGGGCTAGTGCATTATGCATTAGCTCTTTTTTCGCATAGAGGGATTACAATTCAGTTTTTCTCCAGGCTTCGACGACTCGTCCATATGTGTAACACATTTATATGTTACGAGTCGTCTGCAGATTGTCTTAAAACTGAATTTGTAATCCCTCTTTGGCAGAAAGTAAATATTCTAATGCATAAAAGCACTAGCCTTCTTTCTTTTAAAAATGGGGCGAGGACCTTCGGTTGACTGCTTTTTATATGAATATTTTGATGAGTATTGCACATTCTAGCTGAGGATGATTACTCTGGTATTCTTGCAGGATATGCTTTAAATAATGATTCAGATAATAAAAGTATAGTATTTAAGAATATAACTGTATCAGGAAGTATAGATACATCTAGTATTTCTGGTGGAATGATAGGCGGGCTTGATAAATGCTCTGTTGAAGGCTGTGAAACTAATATTTCAATAAAAAATGGTTATAATAATGGAGGAATTATAGGCATATCATCAGAAAAGTGTATCTTTAATAACTGTGTATCAATTGGAAGTATAGAAGGAAATTGGTGTTTAGGAGGATTTGTAGGATATAACGATGGTGGAAAAATAAAAAATTGTTTATCAAAAGTAAATGTTGAAAGTACAGTTACAACATTTGAACATAAAGAGGGTGGTTTTGTTGGAGAGCATGGAATTGGAAATATAGCATCATCACATGACGCTATAAAGGCTGGAGGAGATGCACCAGCAGATATTGTTGTAGATGCACTTACAGCATCTATACTTGCTCAGGAAAAAGGTGTAGTTCTTGTAAATGAAAAATCAGATAATAGTATATTAGAAGGAAAAGATATAGTACAAATAGGTGGATTTGATTTTGAAATATAACACAAAAATAATGGGAGCCCTTTTGGAGCTCCCATTATTTTTAATGACTGAATAGAAAAAAATTTATAATAAAAAACAAATATAAAATGATAGGTATATTGTTTTTCTATTATCGTGTTTTAATATCTATATCTATTATTCAAATTTACATTATTTTGAGTATTTACAAACACCATCTAGGTATGTATTGTATACATTTAGTAAATCGTCTATAACTACAAAGTCGGCAGGTAGGCCGGGTTTTATAGATCCACATTTGTCGTCTATGTTGCAACTAACTGCTGGGTTGTAAGATGCCATTTTTATAGCTTCTTCTAGTGTAGCTATGTTCCAATCTACTACATTTTTTATTGCATTGTTCATGCTAAGTACACTTCCTGCAAGGCTTCCTGTTAAAAGTCTTGCTGTTCCATTTTCAACTATTACATCAAATTCTCCAAGAGTATACTGTCCATCTTCCATAGCTCCAGCTCTCATACAGTCTGTTATAAGTACTATGTTTTCTCTTGTTTTAGCATTCATCATAATATTTGCGGCTACAGGGCTTACGTGATGTCCATCGCATATAAGCTCAGCAAATGTGTTTTTAAGCTCCATAGCAGCCCCTACCATACCAGGTTCTCTGTGTGTAAGAGGGCTCATACCGTTGTATGTATGAACAAATACATTTGCTCCAGCCCCTACAACTCTTTTAGCCTCTTCAAATGTAGCAGCACTGTGTCCAAGTGCAACAGTTACACCATTTTTTGTTGCATATTCTGCAAACTCAACAGCACCTTCTCTTTCTGGAGCAATAGCTATTTTCTTTACTAAATTTCCAGATTTTTCCTGCCACTGGTCTAATATTTCTGCAGTAGGGTTTATAAAGTATTTTTTATTCTGAGCACCTTTATATTTTTCAGTGAAACAAGGACCTTCCAAGAATATACCCTGTATTTTTGCACCTTCTACATCATGGTATACGTTTTTGATGTTTTCTACAGATTCATCAAGTCTTTCTACAGAATCAGTAAGTGTAGTAGGTAAGAAGCTAGTTACACCAAACTGTAGAAGTCCTTTTGATATAGTTTTTATTGCTTCTGGAGTGTTGTCCATAACATCTGAGTTTAAAAGCCCATGTATGTGTGTATCTACAAAACCAGGAGCTATGTATTTTCCTGAAAAATCTACAATTTCAGCAGACTCAGGTTTTTCTTTCTGAAAATGACCAAATTTACCGTCTATTATAGATAAATATCCATTTTCCTCAATTCCATAATTCATAAAAAATTTATCAGCGTAAATATAAGTTTTCAAAACGGCCTCCTAAAAATTTTAAAATTTATCGCTATCTAAATACTTCTCTATTTAAATATATTTTAGTTATCTTACGTGTCTTATTTTATACACAAATTTATCACTTCTAGCGACACTTAGAGTAAATTCGATAACGATATTGTTGTCATTGTAAGTAGTACGAAGTAGCTTTAAACATGCTGAATCTACAGGAACATCTAAAAGTTTAGATTCCTTATCAGATACAATACCAGCAGAGAACTCTTCGTCTGCTACCTTTATTATTTCGTTATAATCATCTTTAAATATTTCGTATAAAGGTCTTTCTACAACCTTTTCTTCAGTCAATCCTGTAAATTCAGTGAATGGAAGATAAGTTCTTTCAAGCATCATAGGAATATCGTCTGCAAGTCTAAGACGAACTATTTTTATCATCTTATCTCCAGGAGTTATACCTAATTTTTCGGCAAAATAATTAGTGCTTTCAAGGATTTCAAATGAAAGAACCTTTGTTGTAGGAGTTTTGCCCTGAGATTTCATATGATCTGTAAAACTGTAGCTGTCCATAAGATTTTGTGACTGCTGGTTTAGAGCAGATACAAATGTACCTTTGCCATGTCTTTTGTATATATACCCCATATGTTCTAAATCCGCCATTGCAAGTCTAACAGTTGTTCTACTAACTCCGTATTCATCGCAAATCTTTCTTTCAGATAGCATCCTATCGTTTGGCTGCATTTCAGTTTCTATTTTGTTTCTCAATATTTCAACTAATTGATCATATATCGGTCTTTTATCTTGTCTATTTATCATAATACCCTCTCTCTCTAAAGTGGTTATAACCACATTTGAATTATAAAATAGATAATTTATCATGTCAATATATAAAATTATATAAAACTCAATATAATAATTATAATCTATTTTCTATTGACAAGACAGAGGAAATAATTTATATTCAGAAGTGGTAATAACCACTGCGTATTGAAACTTATTAAAAAAATTAAAATAAAAATTAAATAGGGAGGTAGTCATGATTACTACAATAACATTCAATGCATCTATAGATAGATTATATAGAGTAAGTGAAATAAATATAGGTGAAGTGCAGAGAGTAATCGAATCTAATGCCACTGCTGGAGGAAAGGGAATAAATGTAACAAAAGTGTGTAAAATTCTTGGTGAAGATCCTATGGCAATTGGATTCTTAGGTGGATTTAATGGTGCATTTATAAAAAATGAGTTAGACAAGAAAGAAATAAAAAATAGATTCACAAAAATAGATTCTGAAACTAGAAACTGCTTAAATATTATAGAAAATAATAAAGTTAGTACAGAGTTTTTAGAAAAAGGGCCAGTTGTAGAAGCTAGTGATTTAGAAAGATTTGAAGAAGATTTAAAAAAAGTTATAAAAGATACTAAGGTTTTAGCTGCATCTGGAAGTTTTTGCCAGAATATGCCTGTTGAATACTACGAAAAAATAGGAAATATATGCAGAGAAAATGGAGTTAAGTTTGTACTAGATACTTCTGGAAATGCTTTAAAGGAAGCTCTTAAATCTAAACCATATCTTATAAAACCTAACACAGACGAGATAAAACAGCTACTAGATGTAAATGTAGAATCAAGAGAAGAAATAATAGAAGCTGGTAAAAAACTTTTAGAGCTAGGTGCAGAAAATGTATGCATATCCCTAGGAAAAAATGGAATGATATACCTAGATGGAAAAAATGTTTACGATGTTAAAATTCCAAAAGTAGAGGCAGTAAATACTGTTGGTAGTGGAGATAGTACAATAGCAGGATTCAGTGTAGGTATTCTTAGAGGATACAGCCTAGAAGAAACTATAAAACTTGCAAATGCATGTGGTATAAGTAATGCATTAAACGTAGATACAGGATTTGTTAAATTAGAAGAAGTTGAAAAATACAAAAACTTAGTGGAAGTAACTAAAATAGCTTAATTGAAACGATAAAAGAAGGTTATTTATATAATAAAAACGGATAAGGTTTAAAATTTTCTATTGACAAAGAAAAATAAATAAATTATTCTATGAATAGAAAGTGGTAGTTACCAGCTTAAAAAAAATCGTTCGAAAGGCGATTATATTTTTTACTTTCTTAACTGGTTATAACCTTATTACCAAATGAAGACCAAAAATAAAAAGGAGAAGAATAATGTTTAAATTCGATGAACAGAAATTAAAAGATTTAGGTGCAATAATAACAACAACAGAAATAAAACAGCAGCCAGAATTATGGGCTGAAGCTTACGAAATATACAAAGAAAACAAAGAAAACTTAGATAAATTCATATCTAACATAGGAGAAAAACACGGACAGTTTAGAGTAATATTTACTGGTGCTGGTACTTCTGCTTATGTAGGTAATTCAATAGTTCCTTACTTAAACAGAAAAAATGACCAGAAAAAAATGATAATAGAAGCTATAGCTACAACTGATATAGTTTCAAATCCTTACGACTATCTAAAAGAAGATATGCCTACTTTATTAGTATCATTTGCAAGAAGTGGTAACAGTCCAGAAAGTTTAGCAGCTCTTAACCTAGGAAAACAGGTAGTTAAAGATTTCTATCATTTAGCTATAACTTGTGCTCCAGAAGGTAAATTAGCACAGATGACTAAAAACGACGAACACAACTACTTATTATTAATGCCAGCAAGATCTAATGACCAGGGATTCGCTATGACTGGTAGTTTCTCTTGCATGATGTTATCTGCAATGCTTATATTCGACAACTTAAATGAAGACGAAGAAAGCTCATATGTAAGAACAATAGTTGAAATGGGAAGAAATGTAATAGAAAGAAAAGATGAAGTACATAAATATATAGAAGGTGATTTTGATAGAGTTGTTTACCTAGGTTCAGGCGGATTAGGTGCCTTAACTCAGGAAGCTCAGTTAAAATTACTTGAATTAACAGCAGGTAAAATAGCTACAGGATACGATTCTTCAATGGGATTCAGACACGGCCCCAAATCATTCATAAACGAAAATACTCTAGTATTTGTATTTGTTTCTAACAATGCATATACAAGACAGTACGATTTAGATGTACTTGAAGAAATAAATGCAGACCAGATAGCAAAATTAACTTGTGCTATATCTGTAGAAAATGAAGCAAACTTCTCTGGGGAAACATTCGGATTTGGAAAAGAATACGCTAATCTTCCAGATGCATACCTTGCATTCCCTTACATAATGTTTGCTCAGGCATTATCTCTATTTGTTTCAGTTAAAGTTGGAAACAAACCAGATACTCCATCTCCAACAGGAACAGTTAATAGAGTTGTTAAAGGTGTAATAATACACGAATACGAAAAATAGAAATTTGATTGGATAGATTGAATAATTTGAAGGAGGTTTAGTTATGGCATTAGTAACTACAAAAGAAATGCTTTTAAAAGCGCAGGAAGGTCATTACGCAGTAGGTGCGTTTAATGTTGAAAATATGGAAATGGTTATGGCTGTAATAGGAGCTGCAGAAGAATTAAATTCTCCAGTTATACTACAGACTACTCCATCTACAGTAAAATACGCAGGTTTAGATTATTATTTAGCAAATGTTAAGGTTGCAGCCGAAAAAGCTAGTGTACCGGTAGCAATGCACTTAGACCACGGTTCAAGCTTTGAACTAGCTATGCAAGCACTTAGAACTGGATATACTTCAATAATGATAGATGGTTCTCATGAATCATTTGAAGATAATATAGCTGTATCTAAAGCAGTTGCAGATGCTTGTAGACCATCAGATATACCAGTAGAGGCTGAATTAGGTAAAGTAGGCGGTAAAGAAGATGATTTAGACGGTGGAGAAGGAAATGCTCACACAGATCCACAGGAAGCTAAAGAATTCGTTGAAAGAACAGGCGTGTCTTCATTAGCTGTAGCAATAGGTACTGCTCATGGTATATACAAAGGTGAACCTAAAATAGATTTAGATAGATTATCAGAAATAAGAGAAGTTGTATCTGTTCCACTAGTACTTCACGGTGGTTCTGGTATACCTGACGAAACAATAAAAGAAAGTATAAGAAGAGGTATAGCAAAAGTAAACTATGCAACTGAACTTAGAATAGCATTCAGTAATGGAGTTAAAAAAGTTTTAGCTGAAAACCCAGATGTAATAGACCCTAAAAAATATGGAGCAGCTGGACGTGACTCTGTTAAAGAATTTGTTAAAGGAAGAATGGAAGTTTGTGGTTCAATAAATAGAGCATAATTTAATAAACCAACCTTTTAAATACCCTAAATTCATACTATTTGTGTATGGATTTAGGGTATTTAAGTAGATATACTATTTATTTGCGTTTGTAAAAATAATGGGGCAATGTTTTCCTAGTTAAAGTGAAAAAAATATGTTTTTGTAAACTCTGTGCTAAATGTATAATATAATAAGAAAATAAAATAAATATACTCTTTTATGAAAAATGTATATTTAATAAAGTTTACTAACAGTTTTAAATAATAAAATTTAATTTAATTTAGAATAACTTTAAATGTAATGAGATACAAATTTCAAGATATGTAATGAAAAAAATCGTCTTTTGTAAAGGATATGTTTTTAATATAATAACCTTAAAGACAAAGGACACAACTAATTAAGGGGGTGATCTTATCAGACAACGTATTATTCTTGAAGAACTAATTAATAGCGATGGATACTTAAAATTAGATTATTTTGCAGAAAAATTAGGAGTTTCAACAAGAACCATAAGAAACGATATAAAGAATATGGAAAAAGATTATGAGCGTAACGGATTTTGTTTGGAATACAAAACAAGGTTAGGTTATATTCTTAAAATAACAGATAAGAATAAGTTTGAAACTTACTTAGAAAAATTACCCGATTATATAGTTGAAAGTCCGGAACAAAGATTGGATTCAATTATAGTGGAATTATTGCTAAAGGATGGATACAAAACAATTGAAAGCTTGAGTGATAAGTTTTTAGTGAGTACATCCCAGATAAAAAATGATTTGAAAAAGATAGATGATAGGCTACTTAAATACGATTTGAGGTTAGATAGAAAACCTCATTATGGATTAAAGGTAGAAGGTCAGATAGATTCAATTCAAAAATTAATCAGAGAGCTTTATGTAAAGAAAAATAGAAATTTTATGAAATATAAAATGACATATGTAAGTAAAGCTAAGATAGTCAATATAAAATCTACTATAAAAAATATTTTCAATGAATATTCACTAGAGGTAAATATAACCGAGCTGGAAGAAATACTATCACAGTTAGTTATCCTATATATAAAGACAAGCTTAAGAAAAAGCTCTGATGTATATATGATAGATAAAAAAGAAGAGGATGAAGTATTAGAAGGCATATTAAGTGGAATCTTTGATGAAAATAGATATTATTTTACACCTCGGGAAAATGATTACCTAAAAAGACTTATAAGAGAAAAAACAAAAGATAAGAAAGCTGCTTCTCTTGCAATAGATAAAAGCAAGTTAGAGGAAGTTATATATGAGTACTTTAAAGAAGTGGACAAGAGATACAGTACAAGTTTTTTAGAAGATAAAGAGTTTTTAAAGCTTCTATATTTACATGTAGCTGCTTTAATAGAAAGGTCTAAAAATAATCAAAGTATATCAAACCCATTTTCAGTAAAAATAAGTCAACAATACCCTACAGTTTTTAACTTAGCCATACAGTTATCAAAAAGGATAGAGCAGGAATATGATATAGAAATAGATCAGAATGAAATAGGATTTATAGCTACTCATATAGCGGTTCCTTTTGAAAAGAGAGAAAAGAACAACTTTGATAAGAAATACAGAATAGCAATAGTTTGTTCATCTGGAGGAGGAAGTGCATTTTTAATAAAGCTTAGATTAACTGAGATTTTTAGAAATGCGATAATAGAAAACTTCTCATTATTAGATGAAGAAGAGGTTATAGAGTTTAAACCAGATTTAATTTTCTCTATAACAAAGCTAGGATTTAAAATAGATGCTCCGGTAATTTTAATAAACGAAATTTTGGATGAGCTGGACAATATGAACATTAAAGAAAGTGTGATGTTTGTAGACCATATGCAAAGTGCTAATAATCCTAAGGAGTATATTTTAAGCTTATTTAGCAAAAATCATTTTAGATGTGTAATAGATAAGATGGATTACAAAGATGTTCTATACACTATGGCACAGGATGTTGTAGATGAAGGAGCTTGTTCTCCAACATTCCCAGATGATGTTTGGGAAAGAGAGTCTTGCCTAAGTACTATATATAAAAATGGAGTTGCAATACCTCATCCAATAGAGATGACAGGAAATAAAAACTTAATATCTGTTGCTCTTGTTCAGACAGATATTGAAAGTGAAGGAAAAACTCCAAAGGTAATATTTATGGTTTCTCTTAAAAAAGGAGATCTAGAACTACATAGACAGATATCTAAATACTTAGATAAGGTAATGTCTAGTGATGAAATAGTGGATATGCTAAATAAATCTCAGTCTTATGAAGAATTTATATATAAATTGAAAATATATATAGGAGGATAAAAGATGAATATAGATTTTCTAAAAAAATTGTCTGAAGCAGACGCCATAGCTTCTAATGAAGGCGAAGTTAGAAAGGTTATGCTAGACGAATTAAAAGGTTATAGTGATAAAGTAGAATATGATGGTTTAGGAAGTATAATATTTTCAAAAATAAAAAGTGAAGACCTACCAAACATAATGCTTTGTGCTCACATGGATGAAGTAGGATTTATGGTAAGAAGTATAGATAAATTAGGTATGATACACCTTATAAATATAGGTGGTGTTAAACCTTTAGCCCATTTCACGCAGAGAGTAAGAATAACAACAAGAGAAGGTAAGAAAATACCTGCTATAATAAATGCTACTTATAATGAAGGAAAAGCAGAAAATATATACGCAGACATCGGTGCTTATACAGAAGAAGAAGTAAGAAATCTAGGGATAAGAGTTGGAGATATGGTTACATACTCAACTGAATTTGAAAAATTCGACCTACCAAATAGATTAGTTGGTAAAGCATTTGACGATAGATTAGGATGCTTTGTTATGGGAGAAGTTTTAAAAAGACTAGAAAAAGAAGATTTAAACTGTAATGTACATTTTGCAGCTACAAGTAGTGAAGAAGTTGGAATAAGAGGTGGTAAGACAGCTACTTATTTCGTAAACCCAGACATAGTATTCGCAATAGATGTTGCATGTGCAAAAAATGAATTTGTAAGAGATTACACAAATCAGAAACAGATAGATAAGGGTATCATGCTTATGCATAGAGACAGAACTTTAGTTCCAAACAAGGAATTAGTTAATTACGTTATTGATGTAGCTGAGGCAAACGATATTTCGTTACAGCACGATATGTTCCAGTCAGGAGGAACTGATGCAGGTGAGGCTCATCTAGTAAATGAAGGAAAGGCAGCAGTTGTTACTTGTATACCAGTAAGATACGGACACTGTGCATTCTCAATAGTAAGTAATAAAGATCTTGAAGATACTATAGAGCTATATACTAAATTAATTTTAGATTTAGATAAAGAAAAATATAATAAAATAAGAAAATTTGGTTAAAAAAAGGAGATTTTAAAAAATGTCAACAGAAATGCAGATAATGGAACTTATATCTACAGCAGGGGAAAGTAAAGCTAAAGCTTTTGAAGCATTAAAAAAAGTTAAAACAAGAGATTTTGATGGAGCAAGAGCTTTATTAAAAGAAGCTAGAGAAATAGATGTAGCAGCTCACAATATACAGACTCAGCTTATAACACGGGACTTAAATGAAGATATGGAAAGCCCAGAAATGAGCTTATTAATGGTTCACGCTCAGGACCATTACATGACTTCTCAGTTAGCTAAAGACATAATAGAAGCAGTTATAAATATTTTCGAAGAAGAATAAGATTTGAACTTAAAAAATTAGAAACAAATAAATCAGAAAGATAAATTTGTCAAAAGTAAATTAGAAATTAATTATATTTTTAAAATATAAATAATATAAAAAAATCCAGTAAAAATAAAAACAAAATTTTAGGAGGAATAATAGTTATGAAAATATTATTATGTTGTGCAGGTGGATTTTCAACAAACATGCTTATGCAGAATATGAAAAAGGTAGTAAAAGAAAGTGCTAAATTAAACGAAGATGATTTCGCATTCACTGCTATACCAGCAGATTCACTAGAAAGTGAAATAGACAACTGGGATATAGTAATGATAGGACCTCAGGTTTCTCATAAAACTGACTTTATAGCATCTTTATGCGAACCAAGAAATATACCTTATGTTGTAATAGATAAAGACGTTTACGGAAAAATGGACGGAGCAACAGTTATGAAATTAGCTCTAGTAACTTACAAAAAACATCAGATGGGAAAATAAAAATTAAATAGAATAAAAAAGGAGATTGAATATATGTTTGCTAAATTTGAAGCATTTATGAATAAGTATTTTATGCCATTAGCACATAAAGTAGATAATCAGAGACACTTAAGTGCGATAAAAGCCGGAATGGTTGCGATGACACCATTCACAATACTAGGAAGTTTATTCGCAGTACTTCCAGCTTTACCAAATATGATTGGGGAAAACAACCCAGTAAGCCAGTTTATATTAAATAACGCGGCAATATTAGATTTACCAGTAACACTTTCAATAGGTTTAATAGGTTTATATGCTTGTATGTGTATAGCTTATAACCTAGGTAATCATTATAAATTATATATTCCAGGATGTATAACTCTTGCAACATTCGCATTCTTATTCTTAGTTGCAGATATAACTCCAGAAGGTGCTTTAGACCTAGGTAACTTAGGTGCTAAAGGGCTATTTACAGGTATGATAGCAGGTTTACTTTCAGTAGAATTATACAACTTCTGTAAAGTTAAAAACCTTACAATAAAAATGCCAGAAGGCGTACCAGATTTCGTATCTAAATCATTCGAGTTAATACCAACAAGTATAATCGTTGGTGGAACTTTTATAGTCGCAAGATTCTTATCATTAACAATATTCGGTGAATTACCACCACAGATACTTACTAGATTCTTAGCTCCATTAGTTGGTTCTATGGATAACCCATGGGCTGTTCTTGGATTAAACTTTGCTATATGTTTCATATTCTTCTTCGGAATACATTCATCAGTGTTCAGTCCAATAACAAGACCAATAATGGTTACATTTATAGCAGAAAATATAGCAGCTATGCAGGCTGGACAGGCATTACCTCACTTCTATACAGCAGGAACATCAAGTGCATTCTTCGGATTCACAGGATGTGGTATAAGTATAGGATGTGTAGTAGCATGCTTACTATCTAAAAACAAAAGATACAAACAGATCGGTAAAGTTTCATTATTCCCAGCTTTATTCGGTATAAATGAACCTATACTATTCGGTGCTCCAATAATACTAAACCCAATGATGTTCATACCACATGTATTCGGTGGAGCTATAATAGGTACATTACCAATGTTCTTAATGCACTGGGGATTATTAGATAAACCAATATTCGACCCACCATACGTTGGAGTATTCTTAGAAGGATTCTTAACAAACGGTGACTGGAGAACAATATTAGTCAATGCATTACAGTTAGTATTATCAGTTGCATTATACTGGCCATTCTTCAAGATTATGGAACGCCAGGAAGAAGTTGAAGAAGCTAAAAAAGTAGAAGAAACAAAAGATATATTCTCAAGTGAAGATAAAGATTTACTTGGAGATTTAGACTTAGACTTCTAATTTATATAGAGAGGACTAAAAACCATGAACGATAGAGTAAAAAAACTAAGAGATTTAATAGAGGAATTAAACACAGAAGCAATTTTAATAAAAGGAAAAAACAATAAGAGATATGTCGGTGCACTTACTGGAAGTGGAGTCTATGTACTTATAACAAAAGATGCAAAATATCAGATTTTAGATGGAAGATACATAGATGAAGCTGACAAGAGAACAACTGGATTTATTAAAAAAGTTGTACCACAGGGGTCTTATATACCTAGTATATTAGAATTATTAGAAGAACTAAATATAAAAAATCTCGCAATAGAAAGCCAGGCTATGACTATACAGGATTACATCCGGTTAAAAGAAGCAGGATTAGATCTTACTCTATTGACAAATGAACTTGGAAAAGCAAGAGCAATCAAATCAGATGATGAGATTGCTCTTATCAAAAAAGCATGCGAGATAACAGATAAAGTATTTAGTGAAGTTATTTCAGTAATAGAAGAAGGTATGACAGAGTTAGAGGTAGCAGCTCTACTTCAATACCATGCTCTTAAAAAAGGCGCAAGTGGAATGTCTTTTGAAACAATAGTTGTTTCAGGTGATAGAGGTGCAATGCCTCATGGAAGACCGACAACAAAAAAATTAAAAAGAAATGAAGCAATAACAATAGATTTTGGTGTTGTTTATGAAGGATACCAATCAGATATGACTCGTACTATATCTATAGGAGAGCCTCCTGAAATTATTAAAAAAGTATATGATGTTGTTTTAGAAGCTCAGACATCAGCTATTGCAGCTATTAAAGAAGGTGCAAAGGCAAGTGAAGTCGACGGCGTGGCTAGACAAATTATAGAAGAGCATGGATTTGGTGAATATTTCAATCATGGCCTAGGACATGGAATAGGTCTAGGAGATGGTGAAGTTCCAACACTAAACCAGAGAAGTAAAGATATTCTAACAGAAGGAATGGTTATGTCTTGTGAACCAGGAATCTACATACCTAATGTAGGTGGGGTTAGAATAGAAGATGATGTTGTTATAATAGACGGAAAAGGTGTTTCGCTTAATAAAACAACTAAAGAATTTATAATATTGGGAGAGTAATTAATATGGAATATAATTTTGACAAGGTAATAAATAGAAAAGAAGGTAACTGTAGAAAATGGAGTAACCATGTATTAAAAGAAAAATTCGGCTTAGGTGAAGATGCTATTCCTATGGATTTAGCGGATATAGATTTTGAATGTTCACCAGCTATAAAAGAAGCAATCGCAAAAAGAGCAGCGGTTGGAGATTACAGCTATACATTTGTAGGCGACGATTTCTACGATGCTGTAATAGATTGGAATAAAAGAAGATTCAATGTAGATATAGAAAAAGAATGGATAAAACTTACTTTTGGTACAGTATCAACTCTTCATTATATAGTTCAGGCATATACTAAGGAAGGAGAGGGAGTATTAATAAATACACCAGCATATGATCCTTTTGCTGAAGCTGTAGAAAACAACAGCAGACAGTTATACTGCAGTCCATTAAAATTAGTGGATAATAGATATTATTTAGATTTTGAAGATATGGAAGAACAAATGAAATCTAATAATATAAAAGTATTTATTTTCTGTAGCCCACAGAATCCATCTGGTCGTATATGGACAAAAGATGAATTATATAGAGTGTCAGAATTATGTCTAAAATACAATGTACTTTTAGTATGTGATGAAATACATAGAGATATAGTATTTGATAGAAGTAAGTTTACATCTTTATGGAATGCACATCCTGAAATACATGAAAACAGTATAGTATGTGTTTCACCTAATAAAGGATTTAACCTAGGTGGACTTAAAACTTCTTATGTTGTAATAAGAAACGAAGAAGTAAGAGAAACTTTATTAACTAGATTAAAAAGCAACTCAATAACTTCTCCAAATGTGTTTGCTGTTCCTGCTATAGTAGCAGCTTACAATGAAAGTGAAGAGTGGTTAGATCAGATGACTGTATATGTTGCAGGAAACTTCGAAATAGTTTACGACTTTTTCGAAAAAAATATGCCTAAAGCAAAAGTTATGAAATCAGAATCATCATTCCTTGCTTGGATAGATGTTAGAGAAATATTTACAAATGAAGAAGAAATGAGAGACTTCTTTATAAAGGCTAATCTAACTATGGTAGTTGGAAGTTATTTTGTACGGGACGGAGAAGGATTCGTAAGAATCAATATCGGATGCCCAAGAGCTACATTAAATGAAGCTTTAAATAGAATTAAAAATACATATGAAGATCTATTTTGTTAGTTCTAAATAATTCATTGAGACTGTTGTATATTTACAATAGTCTCTTTTTTTGTAGATTTATTATTAAAAATAGGACGTTATATAGTAAATTTTATGAGAATATAGAATTTATTTTTCCTAATGAGTTAGGAATTTTCCTGTCTGTTAGGAAATGGAAATAGTAGATTAGGAAAAGGTATTAGTATATTATTAATATAGGAACTAGAGTAAAAAAAAGTTAGTGAATTTATAAAAATCAAAATAAAAATTAGTAAAAGTAATGAATATATATAAATAACTAATATAAATTAAGTCTGGGAAAGGATGATAGGTATGCTGAGCAATAGGCAGATGAATGTTATAAATATATTGAGTGATTCAAATAATTGGATGACAGGAAAAGAGATTGCAAAGATTCTTAATGTTACCGATAGAACTATTCGCTCAGATATTGAAGCTATAAATAAATACTATGATTGTCAGCTTATAGAGTCTAATAGGAGAGCAGGGTATCATATAGACGAGATTCTTTTGGATAAGCAGGATATAGAGGTTAAGGAAATTGTTCCGCAGACAGCACATGAGAGATGTATTTGGATTATTCAGGAGTTGCTGTTTAGAAATAAGGAGATTAATTTGATTCAGCTGCAAGAGAGAGTTTTTGTTAGTGGATATTCTATAGACAACGATTTAAAGAAGATAAGAAAGATTATAGAGAATTATCCTAGTTTAAAGCTGATTAGATCTAAGAATCATATTAGACTTGAGGGCGAGGAGATAGATAAGAGAAAGTTATATAAGTATCTTCTTACAGAGGAAACTCATGGTAATTTTATGAACTTAAATTCTATAGCTGACTTTTGGACAGATTTTGATCTTCTTGCGATAAAAGATATTTTTGAGGAAGTTTGTGAGAAGTACGACTACAAGATAAGGGAAACTACATTTCCTATGATTATGATGCACGCAGGTATTGCGATTGAGAGAATTATAAATCACAACTACCTTACAAGTGATATCGACGAAAGACTTATGGAAAGCACTGAGTATCATGTGTCTTATGAATTTTTTGAAAGGGTGAGCAAGCTTCTTAATATTGAGATAGTAGATGACGAAGTTAAAAGATTTTCACTTCTTCTTTTAGGAAAGAGTTCAGGAAATTATAGAAAGTCAAATAATAATAAGGAAGAGGTTAAAAGACTTATAGACCGGTTAATAGAACAGATTGCCGAGTATTTTGGGGTTGATTTTTCTAAGGATTGGGATTTAAAAGTTGGTCTTGAAACACATATACGGTCACTTATAGAAAGACAGAGAAACAAGGTCAATGTTACAAATTTATATTTAAAGGAAATTAAACGTAAATATCCTTTAGTATTTGAAATGGCGATACATTCAGCAAAGGTTATAGAAAAATTCACAGGATATGTAATAGACGAGTCAGAGATAGAGTTTTTAGCGCTACATCTTGGAGCTGCATATGAGAGAATAGACAGTGTGCAGAAATATAGAGCAGTTATGATTATGCCGCACAATCAGATGCTTTCAAAACCGTGTATTGAAAAATTAAATAGCCGCTTTGGAGATAGGATGGAAGTAGTTAAGATGTTTACGTTCTTTGAGGAAAGTCAGGTTATGGAATACGAACCAGATTTTATAATAACTACTTTACAGATTAAGCATAATTTAGATGTGCCTACAATTCAGATAAGTCTGTTTTTAAATTATGAAGATGAGAGTAAAATATTCCAGCTTTTAAATCAGCTTGATAAGAAAAGATATAGCTCAGAGTTTAAAATTTTGGTAAGAAAGATGATTAGAAGAGATTTATTCCATGTTCATGAAACATATGAATCATCAGATGAGATAATAAATAAGCTATGCAATGAGCTTGTTGAGAAAGATTTAGCTGATGAGAGATATACAGAAGATGTATTTAAAAGAGAGAGTATGTCTGCCACATCGTTCTCTTATGGGTTTGCGGTGCCTCATTCAATGGAAGTATCAACAAAAGAATCTTGTCTTTCTGTTATGGTGTTAGATAAGCCTGTAAAATGGGGGGATTTCGATGTTAGATTGATAATCCTTCTTGGAATAAGAGATACAGACAATAGTTTATTGAAGATATTCTTTGAATGGTTATCAAATACGGTAACTGATTCAAAAAAATTGGCTAGACTTCTGGCTGTAAACAACTATGACGACTTTATGAAAGAAGTGTTAGAGTAGGGATAAAAAAGGAAGCATTAGAATAAGCATATTATAAATGTAGAAAATTAATAGGAGGAAATATGAGTAAGAAAAATAAAAAGAGCAATTTAGTTAAAAAAATAGATAAAAGTACTAAAAAAAGATACGAAGATGTGCCTTTAACAAGAAGATTTTTAAGTTATTTAATAGATTGGTATTTAGGTGGTCTTGTTACAGCTTTTCCAATAGCTATGATATCTCAGAAGCTTTTTGGAAGTGTGCTTAAGCAGAATATACTAGAATTTCCTAAAAATTATGGTCTAATAGCGGGATGTTTAGGTTTTGTGTTTGCTTTATTTTACTTTGTAGCTGTTCCGACATGGATTACAAAGGGACAGACTTTAGGTAAGAAAATTTGTAAAATCCAAATAGTAAAAGATGATGAAGAAGAAATTACATTTAAGAATATGTTCCTAAGACAGTTAGTAGGAATAATAGTGGTGGAAGGTTCTTTAGTGACAGCGAGTGCAATATGGCATCAGGTATTTACATTATTAACAGGTATAGAAATAGTATCTGGATTAATGTATGTTGGTCTAGCAGTATGTGTTGTAAGTGCTGGTATGGTTATATTTACTAAAGATCATAAGGCAATTCACGACTACATAGGAAGTACTAGAGTAGTTATGTGTAAATAATTTCCTAAGTTTAGGAAATGTGAGTACAGTCATAGGAAATCAATTGCCTAGTATAATAGCATTATAGAAAGTGGAGGTAAAGTTAATGAATGAATTAGAATTAATAAGTTTTCAGATTATATCAGCAGTAGGGACTGCTAAATCAAATTATATAGAAGCAATGAGATTAGCAGAAAAAGGTGAATTTGAAAAAGCTGAAGAAATTATAAAAGAAGGACAGAAAGTGTTCTTAGAAGGACATAAAGCTCATGCAGGTTTAATACAGAAAGAAGCTGCAGGAGAATCAGTAAATATAAATATATTATTAATGCATGCCGAAGATCAGTTAATGGCAGCAGAAACAGCTAAACTTATGGCTGAAGAAATAATCAAGTTAAATAAACGTATAGCAGCGTTAGAAAAATAGGAGGATATATAAAATGAAAAAAGTTTATTTATTTTGCAGTAACGGAATGTCAACTAGTATGTTAGCTAGTAAAATGCAGGGAGTAGCAGATAGCCACAATTTACCAATAAAAGTTGCAGCTTTCCCTTATCCACAGATGGGAGATATATTAAAAAATGATTGTCCAGATTGTATACTACTTGGGCCTCAGATAAAATTCATGTACGAAGAAATAGTTGCACAGTATAGCTCATTAAATGTACCAATAGCTCTTATAGATCAGGGAGATTACGGTATGATGAACGGAGAAAAAGTTCTAAAAACAGCTATAAAATTAATAAAATCAAACAAATAATTAGTAAAAGTTTACAGAGCAATAAAACACAAAAATAAAACACAAAAGTTAAAAAAGTAAAATGAAGTAGCAAAAGGTAAGAAATTAAAAACAATATCAAAATACAAAACAACAAAACACAAAAATCAAAACACAAAAATTAAAAAGGAGAGATAGGCTTATGATGAAAAAACTTGAAAAAGTTTTAATGCCCTTAGCAGAAGCTATAGGACGTAACAAATACTTAATGTCAATTCGTGATGGGTTCTTACTATCAACACCACTATTAATAGGTGGATCTATATTCCTATTAATAGCAAACTTCCCTATCCCAGCATGGATAGAATTTCTTGAAGGAACAGTTGTAAATCAGGCAACTGGACGGACTTTAGCAAGTTATATAGCAAAACCAGCAGATGCTACATTCACAATAATGGCGGTATTTGCAGTTATGGGTATTGCGTATTCTTTTGCAGAAAAATTAGGTACGAATAAATTATTCGGTGCTGCAACAGCATTAGTTTCTTGGTTCTTAATAATGCCATATACAGTAACTGGTGAAGTTGATGTAAATGGTGTTGCTCAGGCAGTTAGTTTAACTGGTGTGCCTCTAGGATGGCTAGGAGCTAAAGGTATTTTCGTTGGTATATTCTGTGCATTCATATCAGTACATATATATACATTTGTTGAAAAAAGAGGTTGGACAATAAAAATGCCAGCAGGTGTACCTCCAACAGTTGAGGAATCATTTGCAGCTTTAATACCAGCAGCAGTAGTTATGATAATATTCTTTGCTGTTAACTTAATATTCGGATACATGGGAACAGATGTATTCCAGATAATATTCGAATTCTTACAGACTCCACTTCTAAACCTTGGAGATACTTTAGGAGCAATGGTAATAGCTTACATATTCTTACATATATTCTGGTTCTTCGGAGTAAATGGTGGATCTGTTGTTGGTGCAGTATTCAACCCAATACTTCAGACTTTATCTGCAGGAAACGTAGCTGGAGAACATCATATAATATGCCAGCAGTTCCAGGATTTATTTGCAACATTTGGTGGTGCAGGTTCAACATTATCACTAGTAATAGCAATGTTATTATTCTGTAAATCAAAACGTATAAAAAATCTTGGTAAAATGTCATTAGTACCAGGTATATTCGGAATAAATGAACCAATATTATTCGGTTTACCAATAGTTTTAAACCCTGCTATGTTAGTACCATTCATATTAGTACCAACTATAAACATAGTAATATCATACTTTGCAATGGCGATGAACTTTGTTCCAATATGTTCAGGTGTTAATATACCATGGACAACACCACTTGTAATATCAGGATTCCTTGCTACAAACTGGGTAGGAGCAATACTTCAGGCATTACTTCTAGTATTAGGTGTATTTATATACATGCCATTCATAAAAATACTAGACAAACAGTACTTACAGGAAGAAATGAGCAACGTTGAAGAAGACGATGAAGATATATCATTAGATGACCTATCATTCGACGATCTATAAGATTTAGGAGATGAATTAATATGAGAATTATAATGATTTACGATCAGATACAGTCAGGTGCAGGTATAAAAGATGACCATGATGTGCCACTAGGAGCTAAAAAAGAAGTAATAGGTCCTGCTGTAATGATGGAACAGTCTTTAAAGAAAATAGGCGGAAAGGTAATAGCTTGTCTTTACTGCGGTGACGGTACTTATGCTGCTAATCCAGATGAAGTAAGTAGAAAACTTTGCGCAATGGTAAATAAATTAAAAGCAGATGTTGTAATGTGTGGACCATGTTTAAACTACTTAGGATATGGAAAAATGGCTGCTAGAGTAGCTAACGACATAAACAATACAACAGAAGCAAAAGCATTTGCAGCTATGTCAGTAGAAAATGAAGAAACAATAGCTGAGTACAAAGACAAAGTGCATATAATAAAAACACCTAAAAAAGGTGGATTTGGATTAAATGAATCATTAGACGCTATGTGTGAATTAGCAAAAGCTATGCACGAAGGCGATGATTGTTCAGAAATAGTATCAAAATATTGTTTTTAAATTAAAAAATGGGGGAGGATGCTTTTTTAGGCATCCTTTCTGTATAATATAGGAGGTAAGAGCATGTGGGGAATAATAGCAACATGGCGTATGGCAGTAGAAGGAATAACAGAAGCAGATAAAATGCTAAAAGAAGGTGCTGATGCAGGGGATGCAATAGAAACAGCAATAAAAGAAGTAGAAGACTTCCCATTCTACAAATCAGTAGGATACGGTGGACTTCCAAATGAAGAAATGGAAGTAGAACTAGATGCAGCATACATGGATGGAGATACATTAGATATAGGTGCAGTAGCAGCAATAAAAGACTACGCAAATCCAATATCAATAGCTAGAAGATTATCTCATGAAAAAGTAAACTGTATGTTAGTTGGAGAAGGAGCAGAAAAATTTGCTCATAAAGAAGGATTCGAAAGAAAAAATATGCTAACAGATAGAGCAAAAATACACTACAAAAATAGAGTTAAAGAAGTTAAACAGCAGGAAATAAGCCCATATTCAGGACATGATACAGTAGGTATGGTTTGTCTAGATACTCATGGTAAAATGACTGCAGCTACTTCTACAAGTGGATTATTCATGAAGAGAAAAGGTAGAGTAGGGGATTCTCCAATATCTGGATCAGGATTCTATGTTGATTCAAAAATAGGTGGAGCAAGTGCAACAGGATTAGGTGAAGACCTTATGAAAGGATGTATATCTTATGAAATAGTAAGACTTATGAAAGAAGGAAAACATCCTCAGGAAGCTTGTGAAATAGCAGTAAACGACTTAAACAAAGAATTAATAGAAAGAAGAGGAAAAGCAGGAGATTTATCTCTAATAGCTATGAACAACAAAGGAGAATGGGGAGTTGCTACAAATATAGAAGGTTTCTCATTTGCAGTAGCTACAGAAGGACAGGAACCAATAGTATACTTAACTAAAAATGTAGATGGTAAATGTGTACATGAAGTAGCTAGCCAGGAATGGTTAGACAACTACATGAAAACAAGAACTGCACCATTGGAGGAAAAATAAATGGAAAAAAAGATAATTCGGCAGATTGAAAAAAATTCATCAGAAATGATTAAAGGAATTAAAAAGATTGTCAAGATGCCGAGTGTCGAAACAAAAGCCGAAGAAAATGCTCCATTTGGTAAGGATATAGCCTTAACTTTAGATGAAACATTGAAATTAGCAGAGAGCTTAGGTTTTGAAACTAGAAATCTTGATAATTACATTGGATGGGCACAGTATGGAGAAGGTGACGATTATATAGGTATAATAGGTCATTTAGATGTTGTTCCAGTTGGAGAATGCTGGAAACACGATCCATTTAGTGCGCATGAAGAAGAAGGATATATTTACGCAAGAGGAATATTAGACAATAAAGGACCGATACTATCTTGTTTATACGCTTTATATGCAATAAAGCAGTTAAATGTAGAATTAAAAAGACCGGTCAGAATAATCTTTGGATGCGATGAAGAAACAGGATTTGAAGATTTAAAATACTACTTAGAAAAAGAAAAACCACCTGTAATGGGATGGACACCAGACTGCAAATACCCAGTTGTATATGCAGAAAGAGGTAGAGCTGTTGTAGAAATTTCAACAGAAGAAAAAAATATAGCTGAATTCTTTGCGTTTGTAAATACATACTTTATGAACGCTAAGCCAAATGCGGAAAGCTTAGGTCTTGATTATAAGAGCGAAGAATTTGGTGTAAATGAAATGAGAAATTATAAATTAAGATACGAGGACGGCAAAGTTATTTTCTCTGTAACATTCTCATATCCTGTGGGACTTACTGTAGAGAAGATAATAAGTACAATAGAGGAAAAATCAAATGGAATGGAAGTAAAATGCGTAAGCCATTATACTCCAGTTAGATTTGAAAAAGACAGCGATATGGTTAGAAGTCTTCAGAATGCGTATGAGTTGGTTACAGGACTTGACGGAACTCCTGTGACAACAACTGGCGGAACATATGCAAAACTAATGCCTAATATTGTTCCATTTGGGCCAAGTTTCCCTGGACAGAAGGGAATAGGACATCTTCCAAATGAATGGATGAAGGTAGAAGACTTAATATCAAATGCTAAGATATACGGACTAGGTATATATTACTTAGCCAATATATAGGATTGTTTAGTTATTAAAATTATTTAGAGGATTATTTTAAAAGTATATAAAAGATTATTTAAAGGTTGATTGTAAAAAAGATTTGATTTAAAGGTTACCAGAAACACGCAAGTTAAAAACGACGGATTACGTCAAAATAAGGATTATTATTTAATAGATAGGATTTGATAAAATGGAAAAAATAGTTGAAATATGCTGCGGAAGTTATGAAGATGCATACAATGCAGATAGAGCAGGTGCAAAGAGAATAGAGTTAAACAGTGCGTTACATCTAGGAGGACTTACACCTTCTTTAGCTACACTAGTATTAACTAAAAAGAATACAAATCTTTCAGTTATATCAATGCTTAGACCAAGAGGTGCGGGCTTCCACTACAGCGATGTAGATTATGAAGTGATGAAGATGGATGCAGAGCTTCTTATGAAAAATGGTTCAGATGGTTTAGCGTTTGGATTTTTAACTGAAGATGGAGAAGTAGATAAAGAAAAAACTGCTGAGATTGTAAAAATAATAAAAGAATACAACGGAGAAGCTGTATTCCACAGAGCTTTTGACTGTGTAGCAGATCCATACAAAACTATGGAAACTTTAATCGAGCTTGGAATAGATAGAGTTCTTACAAGTGGATTGGAGCCAAAAGCTATAGAAGGAAAAGAAGTAATAAAAAATCTTCAAGAAAAATACGGCGACAAAATAGAAATACTTGCAGGTAGTGGAGTTAATGTAGGAAATATGGATGAAATAATGGATTATACAGGAATAAACCAGGTTCATAGTTCTTGTAAGGCTTGGGTTGAAGATCCAACAACTCATAAGAATAATGTAAGCTACTCTTATGCAAGTGCACCAAATGAAATGAATTACGATGTAGTGTCATACGAACTAGTTAAAAATATGATAGAAAATTTATAAAAAACATAGGGACTGTTGCGATAATTTGCAATAGTCCTTTTTTGGTATGACGGGCATGTTATTAATCTGTAGTAAAATTATTTAGATTATTATATGAAATTAAACTGTGGACTACAGAACACTAAGTTTTAGTATTAGCCTATAAGTTAGTTTCAAGATAACAGTATACAAGTATTTGTTTTATCAATATAAATACAGTAAAATATAGTTATTTTGTATAATACACAAAAAATAATGCTTTAGTATGATTTTTGGTGTATAATATTGACGCATGCATGTAAAAATTGTAATAAAAAAGGGAGAAAGAATAATGGGGGAAAAAATAAACAATAATTCTTCGATTCATAAGTCAGCAACTTTTGGACTTTCAGTAGCGATACTATTGATGATAATTTCTATTATGTTTGTTGGGGTAATGTGGTTAAAAACTATTTCTATCCCTGCGTGTTTAATACTTATTATTACTTTAGTTTGTTTAATAAGTTGTTTAAAGCTTAAATATAAATTTAATGAACTTATAGATATAATGGCTGAAAGTATTAAAAATGGTACATTTGGTTTATTATTTTTCATAGCTATAGGTGGTATAATTGCATCATGGATGATGTCGGGTACAGTTCCAGCTATTATATATTATGGACTTAATATAATAAGCCCTAAGATATTTCTACCAGCAGGATTGCTTTTATGTAGTATAACAGCACTTTGCACAGGAACATCTTGGGGTACAGTTGGTACTGTTGGTATAGCTTTAATTGCTCTTGGTCAAGGAATGGGAATACCACTTCCTATTACAGCAGCTATGATTGTTTCTGGTGCTGCATTTGGTGATAAGATGTCACCTGTATCTGATACACCTAACTTAGTATCTATGTCATGTGGAGCAGATTTATACGATACAATCAAGGCTATGATTACTACTATGCTTCCAGCATATATTATTTCATTTGTACTTTTTGCTGTTCTTGGATTTAAGTTTGCAGGATCAAATATAAATTATGAAATAATAAAAGAAACACAGTCTGTTCTAGCACAGAACTTTAATTTAAATCCTATAGTTTTATTACCTATGCTAATACTTCTATTTTTATCATTTAAGAAATATCCATCTTTACCAAGTATGGCGATTGCAATATTTGCGGGAATGATTATATCTGTAATTTTCCAAGGTGAAACTATTTCTAATTGTATAGAAGCTTTAAACTCTGGGTTTGTAATTGAAACTGGTTCAGAATATGTTGATCCTATTTTAAATAGAGGCGGACTTCAAAGTATGCTAAATACATTTTCAATAGCATTTTTAGCTATATGTATGGGAGGTCTTTTAGATAAATGTGGTTATCTAAATGCATTGGTTTCAGGTCTATTGAAAAAAATTAACACAGTAGGTTCTCTTTCTTTTGTAGTTTTAATGAGTTCATTTATTTCAACAGCTAGTCTTGGAGAGGCTTATTTATCATTTATACTTAATGGTTCTGTTTATAAAAATGAATTTGATAAAAGAGGACTAAATCGATCAATGTTAGCTAGATTAGTAAGTGAGGGTGGATTGATGCTTGCTCCATTGATGCCTTGGACTACATTTGGTGCATTCTGTCTTTCTACACTAGGAGTTTCTGGTTTAGAATTTGCTCCATATGCATTTTTAAATTATCTTTCTCCATTAGTTTCATTAATAATGTCATATATGGGAATTGGTGTTGTTTGGAATAATAAACTTAATAAAGGAAAAAGAAAATTTGATGATATAATTGTTGATTAATATTTTTTAGAAAGAAGGATTTTATATGATAGATAAAAATAATGCTTTTAAATATTTGCATTTAATATTAAATTTAGAAAGAAATGTAGCAGCGGCTCGTTTTATAGAATTTAAAAGTGAATATGATAAATTAGATGTCCCAGAAATGAAAGGAAGTATATGTCTTTTATGTAGAAGAGGACTTGAGGGGAAACATTTAAAAGCTGATGAAAAACATATACTTTGTTCATATGGTGGATTTGCTCTTGGTATAACAAAACCAGATATAACAATTTCTTCAGGTCAAAGTTATGCAGCTTGTGGTTTATATAATAGCAAATCAGTTTCCCGTTCGATAGTTGAAAGTGTACATTATTTAGAACAAGATGTATATGGCATAGAAATAGCTCCATTAACAGAGTTAGACAACGCAGATTTGGTATTTATTGTTTGTAATACTAGACAGGCTATGAGAATAATGCAGGGATATGCTTATTATTATGGAGCACCTAAAAATATAAGTTTTATAGGAAATCAGGCTATGTGTGGAGATATTATTTCAAAACCATTCTACAATAATGATATAAATCTTACATTATTCTGTAAAGGGGCTAGAAAATATGGTGCTTTTACTGAAGGAGAAATTGGTATTTCAATGCCTAGAGAAATGTTTAATAATGTAGCTCATGGTGTATTTATGACAATAAATCCAGTAGAATTCCCTAAAGAAAAAGTTGCTATATCAGAAAGATTAAAAGAAGTAGGAATAGAATGTGAATTTGATATGAAAGATAGTTATGGTGAAAGACTTGATAACTATGATAATATGGTAAAAGAAATGAGAAAGTAATAAACTAATAATAGGCTGACTAAAAAAGAGAGAGAATAAATCTCTCTTTTTTTGTGGGATAAATCGTAAAACAATTGCAATAACATTATAAAATATCTTGAATATTATTTTTAATTCTAGATATTTTAATCTAAGAACTTCTGTATATAATTTTTATAAATATTTTGAGTTTATAAATTTTAATAAGGGTTAAATAAAAGACATTAGTAAAACAAGAATTGTATTAATATTTTACGATTGATAAGTAAAAGTTATTAGCTAGAATTGTCTGAATAGTATAAAAGCTATTTTTAGAAAGAGAATTTTATATAGGCTTAAGAAATAAAAGTTAAAAAAATATCTAAGAGGGGCTAAAGTGATTTGTATCTATGCTGTAAAATCTATAGATACAGTTAAAAACAATCTAAATTGTATACAAAAGAATAAGAATTATGGTTTAAATTAATAGAAAAAGCATTGATTGATAAAAAAATAGCTAAAAAGATAAAAGAAGTAATATTCAGATAATAGAATTTTTAAGTATAAACAACTTGCAAAAAGTGACAAGTTGTATATATTTATAAAAACTGTAATACTTCAAATTGTTTCAAAAAAAATCAAAGTTAAAATTAAGTTTTTTCAAAATTATGACAAATGAAAAAGAATAGGTATTGTAAATAAGAATTGATATTTCAATGAATACAGATAAAAACTATATAAAAATTCTATGCATAATAAAAATTTTATGGGAAAAATTATTATCTGACTTAAAAATGAAAAACGTATTCAAATTAATTTCAAAACGATAGAAATGAAAAATGATTATGCAAAATAAATTAGAAAATTGAAAAATAAACTAAAAAACAATGCAAAAAGTTAAATTTATGAAATTGACAAAATCGTAAAATAAAAATATAATAAATATAATCTAAGAATATTATAAAAAGTTTGGCCAATTTCAAAAAGACAGGTGGTGAAGAGATGTCATCTATTGAATTAATAAAAGTTATCAATGAAGCAGAAGAACAGGCCGATAAAATTAAAAAAGATGGAGTTCAGGAAGCAAAACAAATCGTAGCTGATGCAAATAAAAGAGCATCACAGATAGTGCTTGAAGCAGAAGACAAGGCAGATGCTGAATACAATCTAGCAATAAGCAATGCTGAAGTTGAAGCTGGCAAGGTATATGATGATACTATTGAACAAACATCAGAAAAAAGCAGAGTGATTTTATCAGAAGCTGAAAAAAACATTCAAGCTGGAGTAAAGGTTGTTCTAGAAAGGATTGTGAAGTCTAATGTCAATTGTTAAGATGAAAAAACTTTCTGTCATAGGACTGAGCAACAATAAAGAAGAGCTTATAAAACATTTAATGGATCTTGGGGTAGTTGAATTAAGTGCACAGGATCAAAAACTTCTTGATGAAGAATGGGCTAATATAGTTGTAAAAGACGGCAATGAAGATGAAGTAAGTAGAATTGATTCAGAGCTTCAGAAGATTTCTACAGTACTAGATACACTTAATCAGTACGACAAATCTAAAGGGCCTCTTATAAAGACTAGAAGAGCTATTACAAAGAGAGAATTTAAAAAGGTTATGGAGGATAGAGAATCTATCCAAGATACAGTAGAAAAGGTTTATAAGCTTTACAATAGTCTTGTGAATCTGAAAGGACAAGAAAATAAAATAGAAACTAATATGGTTTCATTAAAGCCATGGCTTTCTTATGATATACCTGTTGAATTGAGGGAAACAGAAAGTACTGAAATTCTAATGGGGGTTGTTCCTAGCGTAACAGAGATAGAAGCTATGAGAGCTGCTGTAGAGGAAGCTACAGATAGAACAGTATTTAGACTTATCGGAAGCGATGCAGATCAACATTACTTATCTATAATAGCTCTAAAAGATGATATCGAACTTGTTTTAGATTGTGTTAGACAGTTTGGATTTAACAAAGTTACATTCTCAAACATGTACGGAACACCAGCTGAAATAACAGGAAGCTATGAAAAAGAGCTTGCTGAAATAGCAAAAGAAAAAGAAGCAGTAGAGGCAAATATAACTTCTATGACTGGAGAAATCAAGAAAGTAGAATGTTTATACGACGATACTGTTATAGAAAAAGATAGAAATCAGATAAGAAATAGGCTTTTAAAAACAGAAGCTTCTTTCTATTTTGACGGATATATGCCGGCAGCGGCAGAAAAAAGCGTTCAGAGAGTGCTAGAAGAAAATGAATGTTATTACGAATTTAATGAAATTCCAGAAGGAGAAGAAGCACCAGTATTACTACACAATACAGGAGCTATATATCCATTCGAAGCAATAACAAATCTTTACGCATTACCTGAATACAATGAAATAGACCCTACAAAATGGTTAGCACCATTCTACTTTATATTCTTCGGTATGATGCTAAGTGATGCAGCATACGGAATAATAATGGCAGTTGGATGCTTTATAATATCTAAGAAATTCAGACTAGAGGGAATGATGAAAAAACTTATAAATATGTTCTTCTGGTGTGGTATTTCAACAGCAATTTGGGGAGCACTATTTGGTGGTTGGTTTGGAGATTTACCAACAGTTGCAGCTAAGACATTCTTTGGAATAGACAACTTTGTAATCAAGCCACTATGGTTTAACCCAGTAAATGACCCTATGAAATTATTAATATTCTCATTCATACTAGGTGGTATACATTTATTCCTAGGTATGGGAATACAGGCATATATGCTAATAAGAGACGGTAAACCTCTAGATGCATTATTTGATATAGGTTTATGGTATGTACTTTTAGTAGGTTTAGTTCTATTTGGTGTAGGTGGAAATATAGGACCAGCATTTGCTACAGCAGGTAAATATATGTCAATCATAGGTGTTGTAGGTATCCTTCTAACAGGAGGAAGACAGAAAAAAGGAATATTCGGAAAGATTACAGGCGGTTTAGGAAGCTTATACGATATAACTTCTTATTTAGCTGATATTCTTTCATACTCAAGACTTCTTGCCTTAGGTCTTGCTACTGGAGTTATAGCTCAGGTTATAAATACAATGGGTAGCTTAGCAGGCGGAGGAATAAAAGGATCTATATTATTAATAGTAGTTGCGGTATTTGGACATTTATTCAACTTAGCAATAAATGCATTAGGAAGTTTCGTTCACGCCAGCAGACTACAGTACGTTGAATTCTTCGGAAAATTCTACAAAGGCGGAGGAACAGCGTTTGAACCATTTGATAAAAAGACAAAATATGTCGACATAGTTAAGGAGGAAGATTAATATGTCAATCGGTACAATGTTAGCAATTTTAGGAGCATCATTAGCAGCAATAGCAGGTATAGGAAGTGCGATAGGTGTAGGTATAGCTGGGGAAGCAGCAGCAGGAGTAGTGGCAGAAGACCCTAAAAAATTCGGTCAGACACTAATCATGCAGGCTCTACCAGGTACTCAGGGTATATATGGATTATTAATAGCTTTCATCATAATGCTTAAAATAGGTCTTATGGGTGGAAGTGGAATAGCAGATTTAACAGTTGCACAGGGTGCAGCAATATTAGCAGCAGCAGCACCTATAGGAATAGTTGGTGTATTCTCAGCTATAGCTCAGGGGAAAGCAGCAGCAGCTGGTATAATGCTTATAGCTAGAAAACCAGAAGAATTAGCAAAAGGTATGATATATGCAGCAATGGTTGAAACATATGCCGTATTAGCATTACTAGTATCTTTCTTAATGTTAAACGCAATAGCTTTATAATAACAACAGTAACAGTTTAAGGATGTGGATATAATGAGTATTGAAAAAATAACAGAAAAAATACTTTCTGAAGCTCAGGGATATGCAGATAATGCTGTTGCTGAAGCAAGAAAACAGGAAGAAGAAATAATAGCTAAGGCACAGGCCGATGCAGATAAAATACTTTTAAATGTCCAGAACAAAATAAAAGCTGAATCAGAAAAAGTGTTCAGCAGAAGAAATTCACTTGCTCAGCTTGAAACAAGAAAAATGCTTCTAAAAGCTAAACAGGATGCAGTTAATGAATGTTTCGAAAGAGCAGTTGCAGAAGTCCACAATATGGACGAAGAAAAATACATAGAGTTTCTAGCAGATACTTTATCTGACATAGGTGTTAAATGTGGAGAAGTTCTTTTCAATGCTAAAGACGCTGAAGCTGTTGGAGAAAAAGTAGTTGTTCTGGCAAATGAAAAAGGAAATGATTTTAAATTATCAGAAAAAACAATAAATGCTAGTGGAGGATTCAAAGTTGTAGCTGGTAAAGTTGAAATAACTGCTACTATAGAATCTATAATTGAAGATATAAAAGAAGAAATAACACCTGATGTGGTAAAGGCATTGTTCGAATAATACAAGGCTTATCCACTTTAAAGAAAGGGGATTGATTGATTTGGCAAAGATTAACGATAGAGATTACGTATTTGCCACTGCCTGTGTAAGAAGCGGAGAAAAAAATATGCTTAGCCACGACAAAATCGAAAAAATGGTTGAAAGTAAAAATCCGGAAGAAGCATTAAAAGTACTTACAGAAATGGAGTACGGTGGAGCTATTCCGGATGTGAAACCACAGGATTTCGAAGTGCTCTTAACACGGGAACACAAAAGAACTTACGAATTTGTTAAATCAATAGTTCACGATCCTGAGTACTTTAACATATTTTTATATCAGTCAGACTACCATAATATAAAGGTTATATTAAAAGCAGAATTTTTAGGAACAGATCCTGAACCATTCTTTATGGGAAGTGGAAGTATAGATACTAAAGATCTTGTTAATATGGTAAGAGAAAGAGACTTCGTTGGAATGTCTACAGAAATGAAGGATGCTATAGAAGAAGTTCTTGATGTATTCGGAAGAACTAAGGATCCTCAGCAAGTAGATATAATTCTTGATAAAGCATGCTATAAAGATATGATAAGACTTGCGGAAAAATCAGAAAATGCATATTTAAAAGGATATGTAAAACTTCTAATAGATACTATTAATTTAAGAATATTTGTTAGAATGAGAAGAATGAATAAGTCTTGGGACTTCTTCTCTAAAGTGTTTATAGAAGGTGGAAATATAACAGAAAAATTCTTTATAGCTGGATACGATGAACAGCTTGAAACATTTGCTGAAAAGCTAGTTTCTTATGGACTATCAGATGTCCTAGCTGAAAGTATTCCAATGCTTAAAGAAAGTGGCAGTTTCACAATGCTTGAAAAATTATGTGATAATCGTTTGATGGAATATGTAAAAGATTCAAGATATAAATCTTTTGGAATAGAAGCAATAGTTGGCTATATATTAGCTAAAGAAAACGAAATAAAAGCAGCTAGAATAATAATGGCTGGTAAGTTAGCTGGACTTCCATCAGATAGAATAAGAGAAAGGCTGAGAGTAAGTTATGTATAGAATAGGAGTAATAGGTGACAGAGATAGTGTTGTAGGATTCAAAGCTGTTGGACTTGATACATACCCTTGTATGAACTCAGACGAAGCTAAAAAAATTCTACATCAGCTTGTAACTGAAGAGAATTTCGCTATTATCTACATAACAGAAGGTCTATGCAAAGATATGATAGAAGAAATAGACAGCTATAAATCACTAATAACACCAGCTATAATCCCAATACCAGGAGTTGACGGAAGCTTAGGTATAGGAATAGCAGGAGTTAAAAAGAATGTAGAAAAAGCAGTTGGAGCTGATATTCTTTTCGGAGATAAGTAAGAAAACAAATTATTAATTTTAATTAATATAGAAAGAAACGGTGATAAAATGAGCCAAGGAAAAGTAGTTAAAGTATCTGGACCACTTGTTGTTGCTGAAGGTATGCAAGAAGCCAACATGTTTGACGTGGTTCGTGTCTCAGATGAGGGACTTATAGGTGAAATAATCGAGATGCGTGGAGATAAAGCATCTATTCAGGTATATGAAGAAACAGCAGGTCTTGGACCAGGAACAAAAGTTGTATCAACTCACGCTCCTCTAAGTGTTGAACTTGGACCAGGACTTATAGAAAATATGTACGACGGTATCCAGCGTCCACTAGAAAAAATGGTGGAAGTTGCAGGATCTAATATATCAAGAGGTATAGACGTTTCAGCAATAGACAGAGATAAAAAATGGGAATTTGTTCCTAAAGTATCTGTTGGTGACGCTGTACAGACTGGAGATATAATAGGTACAGTTCAGGAAACTGTTGTTGTAGAACATAGAATAATGGTTCCTGTAGGAGTAAAAGGTACTGTTAAAGAAATAAAATCTGGTGAATTCACTGTAGAAGAAACAGTTTGTGTTCTTACTCTTGAAGATGGATCAGAAAAAGAATTAACAATGATGCAGAAATGGCCAGTTAGGGTTGCAAGACCTTACAAAGAAAAACTAGTTCCAGATATGCCTCTAGTTACTGGTCAGAGAGTTATAGATACAATGTTCCCTATAGCAAAAGGTGGGGTTGCAGCTGTACCGGGACCTTTCGGAAGTGGTAAAACAGTTGTTCAGCATCAGCTTGCTAAATGGGCAGACGCAGAAATAGTTGTTTATATAGGTTGTGGTGAACGTGGAAATGAAATGACAGACGTTCTTCGTGAGTTCCCAGAACTTCAGGACCCTAAAACTGGTGAATCACTAATGAAGAGAACTATACTTATAGCTAATACTTCAGATATGCCGGTTGCAGCTCGTGAAGCATCTATATATACAGGTATAACAATAGCAGAATACTTCAGAGATATGGGATACTCAGTAGCACTTATGGCAGACTCTACATCAAGATGGGCCGAAGCTCTTCGTGAAATGTCAGGACGTCTTGAAGAAATGCCAGGTGAAGAAGGTTACCCAGCATACCTAGGATCTCGTCTAGCTCAGTTCTATGAAAGAGCTGGTAGAGTAGTAAGCTTAGGAACAGAAGGAAGAGAAGGTGCACTATCTGCAATAGGTGCTGTTTCACCTCCAGGTGGGGATACTTCTGAACCAGTTTCTCAGGCTACTCTTCGTATAGTAAAAGTATTCTGGGGACTAGATAGTGACCTTGCTTACAAACGTCACTTCCCAGCTATAAACTGGTTATCAAGTTATTCTCTATATGTAGACAGATTAAACAAATGGTTTGACAAAAACGTTAATAAATACTGGTCAACAAATAGAGCAGACGCTATGAAGTTACTTCAGGAAGAAGCAGAACTTCAGGAAATAGTACAGCTAGTTGGTGTGGATGCACTTTCATACTCAGATAGATTAAAACTTGAAATAGCAAGAACAATACGTGAAGACTACTTACATCAGAATGCTTTCCACGATGTAGATACATACTCTTCACTAAACAAACAGTTCCTATTATTAAGATTAATAATGTTATTCTACAGCAGAAGTGCAGAAGCAATAGCAAACGGAGCTGATTTTGATAAATTAGTAGAACTTCCAGTAAGAGAAAAAATAGGAAGATTTAAATACGTAGAAGAAAAAGACGTAAATGAAGTTTACGCAGCAATAGATGAAGAAATGGTAAGTTGCTTAGCAGACTTAACAGCTAAGGAGGTGGAGTAATTGATAAAAGAGTATAAGACTATTGCAGAAGTGGCTGGACCACTGATGCTTGTTAAAGACGTAGAAGGCGTAACATATGACGAACTTGGAGAAATAGAACTTCCTTCTGGTGAAAAAAGAAGATGTAAAGTACTAGAAGTTAATGGAAATAATGCTCTTGTTCAGTTATTCGAAAACTCAGCAGGTATAAACCTAGCTGACAGTAAAGTAAGATTCCTTGGACATGGTATGGAACTTGCTGTATCAGAAGAAATGTTAGGTAGAGTATTTGATGGTATGGGTAGACCAAAAGATGGTGGACCAGACATAATACCAGAAATGAAATTAGATATAAATGGGTTACCTATGAACCCTGCAGCTCGTGACTATCCGTCTGAATTCATACAGACTGGTGTATCTGCAATAGATGGACTAAATACATTAGTTAGAGGACAGAAACTTCCTATATTCTCAGGATCAGGTCTTCCTCATGCAGAACTAGCATCTCAGATAGCTAGACAGGCTCAGGTTCTTAACAGTGAATCTAACTTCGCAGTTGTATTCGCTGCAATGGGTATAACATACGAAGAAGCAGATTACTTCGTATCTGACTTCAAAAGAACTGGTGCTATAGATAGAACAGTTCTATTCATGAACTTAGCAAATGACCCTGCTGTTGAACGTATATCTACTCCACGTATGGCGTTAACAGCTGCTGAATATCTTGCATTTGAAAAACATATGCACGTACTAGTAATATTAACAGATATAACAAACTATGCAGAAGCTCTTCGTGAAGTATCTGCAGCAAGAAAAGAAGTTCCAGGTAGAAGAGGATATCCAGGATACCTATATACTGACCTTGCTACAATGTATGAAAGAGCTGGTAGAAAAATGGGTTGTGAAGGTTCAATAACAATGATACCTATATTAACAATGCCAGAAGATGATAAAACTCATCCAATACCAGACTTAACTGGATACATCACAGAAGGACAGATAATACTTTCTCGTGAACTTTATCGTAAAGGTGTTACACCACCAATAAACGTACTTCCTTCACTATCTCGTCTAAAAGACAAAGGTATAGGTAAAGGAAAAACTAGAGAAGACCATGCAGATACAATGAACCAGTTATTCGCTGCATATGCTCGTGGTAAAGAAGCTAAAGAGCTTATGTCAATACTTGGTGAAGCTGCACTTACAAACATAGATAAAAAGTATGCAAAATTTGCCGATGCTTTTGAAATGGAATATGTAAATCAGGGATATGAAACTAATAGATCTATAGAAGAAACTCTTGAAATAGGATGGAAATTATTAACTATACTTCCTAAGAGTGAGTTAAAACGTATAAAAGATGCTAACATAGAAAAATACTACCCTGAAGAAACATATGATCCAGATGCTAAATAAAAGAAGGGGGAGTAGGCTATGGCAAGACTAAATGTAAATCCTACCAGAATGGTACTTGCTTCTTTAAAAAAGCGTCTGAGTGTTGCCAGTAGAGGACATAAACTTCTAAAAGACAAACGTGATGAGCTAATGAAAACTTTCTTAGATTTAGCAAGAGAAAATAAGGTTTTACGTGAAGAAGTTGAAATAATGATAAGCGGTGTTTATCAGAACTTCAGTATAGCAAATGCTGTAATGTCATCACAAGCCGTTGAAGAAGCACTTATGTATCCAAAACAGGGTGTAATAGTTAATGTTGACAAAAAGAACGTAATGAGTGTTGATGTACCAGTATTTGACTTTGAAACAACTACAAATGACGTTACAGATATATACTCATATGGATTTGCAACAACTTCAGGAGAACTAGATGCAGCTATAAGTGAATTATCTAGGGTGTTCCCAGTAATGCTAAAGCTAGCAGCTATGGAAAAAGAAGCAAATCTACTTGCTGATGAAATCGAAAAAACAAGACGTCGTGTTAATGCACTTGAATATGTAATGATACCTCAGCTTCAGGAAACTATCAAATACATAACAATGAAACTTGACGAAAATGAAAGAGGAAATCAGACAAGACTAATGAAAGTTAAGGATATGGTTCTTAACGAAGCTATTGAAGAAAAAAGAGCTCAAGATGAAGCTATGTATAATGAGTATAAAGAAACACATCAATAGAATTAATCAGGCTGTTGCAATTTTGCAACAGCCTTTTTTTGTGAGAATAAAAAGGCTTTGTTGTAAAATTTGCCAACAGCCAGATTAATTCTATTATTTGTTTTTTAAGAGTGAGGAAGATGTATAGTTAAATGTTTAGAAGAATAGAAAGAGATATATATTTGTGTGCCATTATAATGAAGATAAAAACTCGATATGGTATAATTAAAAAGAAGCGAAATGTAATGAAAAAGAGGAAAAAGTTAAACTTTATAGAGAATAAAAAGATAAATAGTAAGTCCAAGAGAAGAAAGAAGGAAAATTATGCTTCCTAAGAGAGTAAGACAGTTTGTAATGAATTTAACTGATAGAATTAATGAAGATGATTACGAATACGTAAAGTCAAAGTTAGATGATAGAGAGTATGAAGTTTTTAATACTATTTCAAAGTCTGAGCAGAAACACAGTGTGAGAGTTGCTCGTGAGATAGAGTGTATAATAGATGAAGTTGAAAAAGAAAATGACTTTGAGAGCGGTTATACACTCACAAATGGGGAAATATTAGATAGAGATATAATATTGCCCGTATGTGATGAACTTGTGGAAAATAAAGCAATGCTTGTAAAGGCTGGCTTGCTTCACGATGTGGGAAAGAGCAGACAGAGAATCAATATAATAGATAAATCTATAATAGTTATACTGAATAAATTGACTAGTGGAAAGCTTAGAAATATAAATTTAAAGAAGATCCAATGTTACTATAATCATTCAGAGTATAGCTACGAGATATTAAAAGAAATAAACGAGGATAATGTTTTCTTAGAGATTGTGAGAAATCATCATAATGAAAATTATTCAAGTGATACGTGTGTAGATAAAAAATATTACCTGGGAAATATAATTAGGTTTTTCCAGGGAGTAGATGATGGCAATTAAGTAACTACTAGATAAATTAACTGATAGTAATAGCATTAAATACTATAGTAGTTAAAATGTATAGTAAATAAAATATATAGAAATCGAGGTGTTAATATGTCGAATACAAAATTAAATATGGATAGCATAAAAAACAAATTAAACTCACAGGAATTTAAAGCTCAGATTGAAAAAATATCAACTGTAAATTCTTTAGTGGAATACCTAAAATCTGAAAATATGGAGTACAAGACATATGAATGCTTCAAAATGATTTCAGACATACCTAGAAATTCTGGTAAAGAAAAGGAAATAAGAGATTTTATTAAAAAATTTGCAGAAGATAGAGGATACAAAACTTATCGGGATGAATTTAATAATCTTATCGTGTATGTGCCAGCATCTGAGGGGATGGAAGACAGAAATTCTATAATGATACAGGGACATACTGACATGGTTTGTGTAAAAGAAGGTGGAAATGTGCATAACTTTGACACAGATCCACTAGAATTATACACAGAAAATGGAATGTTAAGAGCAAGGGGTACAACTTTTGGTGGTGATGATGGAATTGCAGTTGCATATATGATGAGCATAATGGACAACAAAGACATCAAACATCCAACGCTAGAATGTGTATTTACATCAGATGAAGAGGGAAGTTTTATAGGTGCTGAGAATTTAGACATGAGTAAACTAAAATCTAAAACGCTATTAAACATAGACTCAGAAGACGAAAATGTGATGATTGTAAGCTGTGCTGGTGGAATGGCATTTGAAAACAGAATAAAATTTGAAAGAGTAAATTCAAAACTAGAAAATCCAGTAGCTTGCAAAATAAAAATATCTGGATTAAAAGGTGGGCATTCTGGTTCTGACATACACTTAGGTAGAGCAAATGCGATAAAATTGGTAGCTAAAGTATTAGAATATCTTGAAGGAGATAAAATAAAATTTGAACTTGTATCTATAAAATCAGGAGAAGCTCCAAACGTAATCCCTTCAAAATCTGAAACTATAGTGCTTGTAGAAGAAAAAAACATAGAAAAAGCTATGTCTACTGTTCAAAAAGCACAAGAAAATATAATAAAAGAATACGTAAAATCAGAAACTAGAATAAAAATAGAATTAGAAAAAATAGAAGCAGAAAAAGTAGATTGCCTAGAACAGAAAGTAATAGAAAAAAATGCCAAAGAAAGAGTAATATCTTGGATTGAAAAATTCAAAAATGGCGCACTAACGATGAGTGAAGACATAGAAGGATTGGTGGAAGCCTCTGACAATGTTGGAACAATAAATAGTTTAGAAGACGAAATAATAATAGTCAACGAGTGCAGAAGTTGTGAAGAAAAAAGAATAGAAGAAATAAAAGCGGATATGGAAGAACTTTCAAAATCTCTAAAAATAGAGCTAGAAATAAAATACTCATATCCTGGATGGAAATTCAATCCAAAATCAGAAGTTAGAAAATCATTCAACGAAAGCATAGAAAAAATATTCGGAAGAAAATCTCAAGAATTAGCAGTACACTCTGGACTAGAAGTTGGATTTTTTGTAGATGGCGTAGAAGGTGTGGATGCAATATCAATAGGTCCAAATATGCTAGACATACACACGCCAGAAGAAAAACTAGACATAATATCAGCTTTAAAAATCTGGTATGCATTAGTAGATTTTCTTGAAAAATAGAGGATTACAAAAAAACAAAAAGGAGAAATAATTGTGGAAGAATTAAAAAATGCTATAAGAGAAATATCAAACTCAAAGCCGTATAAAATAGTTATAAGCAATAGAAAAAATAAAGATGTGGAATATAAAAAAATAAACATAAACCTAAAAGAAGCTAAGGGAAGAGAATTCTATCAGGTGGAAAAATTTACAGAGAAGCAGGTATTCCATGAAAATATAGAAATAGCTAACTTAGAAGCTAAAATATTTGAATTTATGGAAGAGGACTTCAAACAGCTAGACGCTTGGTCAGAAGATGAAAACTTCAACATCAAAATATCTAAAAAAGGAAAAGTATTCTTTGGAAAAAAAGGCGGAAACAACGCGTCTAAAGCTAAACGGTCAAAATCACACAACAAAGAAAAAGAATACATAATCAAAGAAGGTATGGATGTACCTGCACTAGTTGACCTTGGAGTATTCACAAAAGATGGGAAAGTAGTCAAATCTAAGTACGATAAATACAAACAAATAAACAAATTCATAGAATTAATAGACCATGAAATAAGGAAAAATGACTACAAAGAACTAACAATACTAGACTTTGGATGTGGAAAATCTTACCTAACATTTGTACTTTACTACTACTTTGTAGAAATAAAGAAAATAAACGTAAAAATGATAGGCCTTGATTTAAAAGAAGATGTCATAAAAAAATGTAACGAAATAGCAAAAAGATATAACTACGAAAATCTTCACTTCGAGCTTGGAGATATAAATGGATATAAATACAACAACAAAGTAGATATGGTAATCACACTTCACGCTTGTGACACAGCAACAGATTACGCACTTTACAATGCTATAAAATGGAACACTAAGATGATATTCTCAGTGCCATGTTGTCAGCATGAATTAAATGCACAGATGAATTCAGAAGATTTATCAATCCTTACAAACTATGGGATAATACAGGAAAGAGTGGCAGCACTTATGACAGACGCCATAAGAGCCAACCTACTTGAAAGCGTGGGATACAAAACTCAGCTACTTGAATTTATAGACATAGCTCACTCTCCTAAAAATATCTTAGTAAGAGCAGTAAAATCAAACATATCAAAAGAAAAAAGAGAAAAAGCGCTAAAAGAAGTAGATAATCTAGTTAAAGAATTTAACTTTGATCAGACACTATACAGACTTCTAAAAGAGGATGGTTTAATATAGTTTAAAAATCAGAAAATCATAATTAAAAATTCTAAAAAAAGGAAAAGGGTGGAAAAAATGATAACAATAATATCTCCAGCCAAAAATATGAGAAAATCTGAAGACTGGAAAGAATTAATTGACGAAGGGGAGCTAAGCTGCCCAAGACTTTACGAAAAATCAAACGAGGTACTTGCTCATATGAAGGAGTACATAACTGAGGAAATACGGGCAATAATGAAAATAAAAGAAAACCTAGCCCAGTTAAACTACTGTAGATTTCAGAGAATGAAACCTATATCTTGCTGTAAAAATGCTAAAGATGGCAAAGAAAATCCTAAATTCACAGGAAAAACACCAGCTATATTTGCCTACGATGGAATACAGTACAAAAGTATAGCTCCAGAAAGTATATCAAAAGATGGGATAGAATTTTTAAACGATCATCTAAGAATAATAAGTGGACTTTATGGAGTACTTAGACCATTTGACATGATTGATGAGTACAGACTTGAAATGCAGACTAAAATAAAAGTTAATGACAAGGCAAATCTATACTCATTCTGGGATGGAAGTATCGCAGGAAATATAGCAGAAGACTTAGGTGGAGAAGGTGTGGTGCTAAATTTGGCATCAAAAGAATACAGCAAAACTGTTGAAAAATACTTCAATGACAAGAAAGCTAAATCAAAAATAGACCTGATTACATGCACATTTAAGGTGGAAAAAGCAGGAAAATTAAAAGTTGAGTCTACAGCATCTAAAAAAGCTAGAGGACATATGGTTAAATATATCGCCGAAAACAAAATCGACGACATAGATGGTGTGAAAGCTTTTGATATAGATGGATTTACCTACTCTGAAAATGAATCTACAGAAAAAGAGATTGTATTTGTAAAGAAGGTTGATTAAATGAAACTAAAAATAAAAGTTAAACTAGAATTAAGTACAGATAAACTAAAAAAAAGAAAAAATAAAAAAGTTAGAGGAAAAAGAGGAAAACTATGGAAAAAATAGCGGTAATAGCCGGAACTCCTATAGACACACTTATGGGTGCGGAGTTTTTGCAAAAAAAAGGACTAGAAACTGAGGAATTTCCAGTATCTGAAAACCCTGTTGAGCAGACAAAATTCCAAGCAATGCCACAGGAAACAAAAGAATTGGAAATGAAAAAAATAATAAATAAAATAAAAGAATGTGGAATAAAAAAAATATTTGTATACTGCAACTCCCTAAGCTCAGCAGTTGACATGGAAAAACTATCAAAAGAAGAAAACATCGTAATAGTAACGCCAATGGATGCGTACAAAAAAATAGCTGTGGACTACAACTCAGTAGGTGTATTTGCAGCTAACAATCAGGGGCTTGCGGGAATAGAGAGAACAATAGTAGAAAAAAACAAAAACTGCAATGTCATAGGAATAGGAATACTTCCTGTCGTACTAGATGTAGAAGCTAAAAAACAAGCTCAAGACATAATAGCCGACAACCACCTAGACTTGGCAGTTGAATTCTTTGAAAAAAACAGAGTTGAAGCGATAATACTTGGATGCACGCACTTCCCTTACTTTGAAAAAGAACTAAAAAAATGCACTGAACTGGAAATAATAAACCCATCAGAAACAATGCATAAAATTTTAATTGAATACTAAAAAATAAAGAGCAAGGTTTGTAACTGCTACTCGGCTCCTGGCTTCGACGTGGTGTAATTAAAAAGCATTGTTGAAAAAATGCTGCACGTCTGCAGATAGTCGCATGATTAGCAGTTACAAAACCTTGCTCTCATCTTTTATACTCTTCAACCTAAAATTTTGAAGAAGAAAATTAAAACTGTTTGAAGTAAGTAAATATAGATAAGCAATAATAGTGAGGATAGAAGATAATATTAAAATAATTTTATTATATTTGATGAGAATAGTAGCATTTTAGTTGCGAGATTAATAAAAAGTTAGGTTGTTTAATTTTGTAATTAGCTTTTTTGAGAAATAATTTTTTATAAATTTACTATATTGTAAAGAGTGTGTTAAATCAAAATTTATAGGAATAATAACTAACTTGCTAGATTGAAGGTCATAGACAAAACGCACTCGACAATCTGCAGACGTGCATTTTAATTACAACAAAATACTTTACCTGCACGCACGTCGAAGCCTGGAGAGAAGTTTGTCTATGACTTCAATCCCCGAGAGATATTAACCTATAAATTTTGATTTAACCACTCTTAAACATATAGAAAATTTATAACTGATTATAAACAAAAAAGCTATTGCAAAATTGCAACAGCCTTATTTTATTAATCTATCCAACCAAAATGCTTGCACGCATATTCTATTCCGTCATCGTCAGCATTTTTAGTTACAAAGTCAGCTTTTTCTTTTAATTCGTCAATCGCATTTCCCATAGCGATTGAAGTCCATTCATCTCTAAACATTTTTAAGTCGTTTTTCTGATCTCCAAATACTACGACATCTTTGTATGGAGCGCCAAAATGGTCCATAACTGCCTTTATTCCAACAGATTTATCATCTGGCTCAACAAATAAGTATGCATCGTGGAATCTTACAAAAGGAAGATTTTTAAGAGCGACAAGAGTATCGTCTTCCTCAGGTTTACAAGCTATGTAAAGCTTGTAGTATGTGTCTATCTTTTCTATATCTAAATCAGGATCGACAATAGTTTCCATATAAACGTCCTCTGTAACATTTACAAAATCGTCGTTTCTAGTGTATCTAGTCTTTGAATTGTCTATAGAAATACCCCAAGGGATGTTTCTACTATCGGCTTCTTTTAAAAGGGCAATACAATTCTCCTTATTAAGAGGCTCGATATGTAAAAGCTTTCTATTTATAGTTATACCATTTCCGCCGTCGCTGACCATATTGTCAAACCCAAGCTCGTCTAAAAGCTCAACTGCCTTTGCGTGACTTCTACCTGTTGCAATGGCTAAAAAATGACCATTTTCCTCTAATTTTTCTAATGTTCTTCTTGTAGACTCTGGAACATATGGTTCTGGGAAACCTGTAGAAAGAGTTCCGTCTATGTCAAAGAAGAAATACTTCTTAACAAATTTTTCATTAGTACTAATAATAATCACCACCTTAAAATAATTTTTGCTATAAAGAAATGGTACCACAAAATTCAAAAAAATAATATCCATTAAATGTAAAAAATTGATTAATACAAATCTCAAAAGCTAGAAAATTACAGAGAATTTGATTAAAGAAAATTGTAGAAGTCATTTTTTTTGTAGAAGTATTTATTTTATTTCTTTTTTGTTCTATTATATTAATTAAAGGGAAATGAAAACTAAGAAATATTTAAAAATTAGAGAAAGGATGGCTATATGAACGTATTAAATATAGATAGAATAATAAATCTAAGAAAAGAATATCAGTCAGTAAAAGAGGATTTTGCAGAAGCTGTCCTTGATAGAGCGGAAAATGTAATAAAAAAAGAGGTACTCATAAAATCTACATACCAGTCACACTTTGGAATGTACGAGCTAGCAATACTTAAAACAGAGGTGGATAGAAGAATGCTTCTGAGAAAGCTTGAGCTGGCAAATGAATATATGAAGGCAAATAAGGACATAGACGAGGATAAAATAAGGAAAATTGCTGAGTCTGAGCAGCTTGGACTTTTAGAGATAATAGAAAATAAAAAATCTCGGATACAGAAGGCAAATGACTTTTTAAAAAGAGATAGATTAAACACTAGAGAAAAGGAAAGAATGAAAGACAGCATGAAGCTACTTACATTGAAACTTCATCCGGTATTAAACAAAAAATCAGATGAAAAATCTATTATGATACTTGAAAGAGCGTTGGATGCATTTATAGACGATAATTACGGAAAAATGAGGATGCTAGAAAATATTTTAGATGCGTCATGTGAAAAAGAAGAAAACCTAGACGAAAAAACAATGGTCAAAGAAATAGAAAGAATAAGAAGAGCCATTGCAGACGAGGTAATGCAAGCGGCACTTGAAAGAAGAGAAAAGGTCTTTGAAATGGAAGATTTAGTATTCAATTTGAAAAAAGTTGAAGAGCAAAAAGAAGCTTTAAAGAATGAATTAAAGATAGAGCAGCAAGCTAGGGATGATTTAAAATACAAACTAGACTTACTTGAAAAAATATACAACTTCAATGTAGAATAAATAGGGAAATTTAGAGAAAAGAAAAAGGAGGAGCTATGGCAGGGAGACTTGACTTAACTGAGGGAAGAATTGCCGACAAGCTTATAAGGTTGGCGCTTCCAATTATGGGAACATCTTTTATAAACATAGGCTACAATGTAGTCGACATGCTTTGGGTTGGTAGAGCAGGAAGTTCTGCAGTTGCAGCAGTTGGAACAGCAGGATTTTACACTTGGCTAGCACTAGCATTTATAGCAATATCGAGAGTTGGCGGAGAGGTAAAGGTTGCACAGAGTATGGGAGACCACAACCTAGACGAAACAAGAGCTTACATAAAGGCAGCGATAGAAATAAACATCGTGCTTGCGATATTATTTGGTGCAGTGCTTATAATTTTCAACCGACCACTTATTGAATTGTTCAGACTTGGTGATGAACACGTAACACAGCAGGGAAGTACATACCTTATAATAGTAGGACTTGGAATGGTATTTTACTTCATAAACCCAGTATTTACAGCAATTTTCAATGGGTTGGGAGATAGTAAGACACCGTTTATAATCAACACAACTGGATTATTAGTCAATATATTCTTAGATCCAGTACTTATATTAGGGTTTGGACCAGTTCCTAGCATGGGTGTAGCTGGGGCTGCGATTGCCACAATAACTGCACAGGCTTGTGCAACACTCATATTCATATACAAAATTGCTAAAAAAGAAGGAATATACTTTAAAATAAGATATTTCAAAAATATAAAACTTAGCTACCACAAAGAACTATTCATATTAGGATTACCAGTCGCAATACAGAGTGGTATGTTTACAGGATTTTCTATGTGCATAGGGGTAATAGTTGCTAGATGGGGACCGGTAGCGATTGCAGTACAAAAGGTCGGAAACCAAATTGAATCTATTGCATACACAACTGCTGATGGTATGGCATCATCTGTATCTGCATTTGTAGGTCAGAACTACGGAGCAGGAAAAGTTGATAGAATAGAAAAAGGAGCTAAAGTTGGAATAATGTTTGCAATATTCTGGGGGGCGCTAACAATGTGCCTACTAGTATTTGGAGCAGACTTTATCTTTAAATTCTTCATAGACGAGCCAGAAGCAAGAAGAATAGGTGCAAACTACCTGATGATACTAGGATTTGGGGAAATATTCCAATGCCTAGAAATAATCGTAACTGGTGTACTAAGAGGACTTGGAAGAACATACATAACATCTGCTGTAAGTATAATATTTACAGGTGCAAGAATACCAATGGCACTACTACTATCATCTGTATTAGGAATGGGACTAACAGGTGTCTGGGTGAGTATATCACTTAGCATGGGAATAAAAGGAATAGTAATGCTATCAGTATACCTAACATACAAACGCAAAGGAAAACTAGTATAAAAATATTAATAAATAGGCTATTACACTTTTGTAATGGTCTATTTTTATGCTTTAAACAACAAAGAATCTCCTCTCCAGGCAATCAAGTTGCATTGTCGAGTTCGATTTCTTTGTTATTCAAAGCAAATAGAACCATATACAAAAGCCGTAATAGCCACATTTATTAAATTATAATTACTGCGTAAAACAGAAAAAACTTGGAACAAGAAAAATCACTGCTCTAAAGCGACAATTCTGCAAGCGCCCAACATCATTGAAATGTGTTATATGAATGGGTTGGGCGCTGAAGCCTGGAGAGCGAATACTTGTATTAAGTCTAGGGATCCTGCAAAATTTGCAACAGCTTTTTTATTCCTAAGTAACAACTTATATAAACTCTTGAAGTTTTATGACTTTATTATGTAAAGAATTTATACATCTGTAAAAAACGAACGATAATGATAGAATATACTCATAAAATACTGAAATGATATAAATATTTTATAGACTAAAACATAATTATAGAAAAAAACTGAAAAAAAATAAAATAAATAATAATAAGTTTATGAGCTTGTAAGCTTTGAAAAATGTGGGTTATAAGCATATTGACCATTTTAGAAAATAAATAGTAAAAGAGATAAAGCTAAAAAAGTATGAATTTATAATTTTCTGATAAATATAGAAATACCCTTGCAATATTGCAAAATAGATAGTATAATTTGAAGAGTAATAGGAAAAGAAATATTAAAAAAGACTTAAATAATAAAAGTAATGACAAACAACATAGTAATCAACTAACTTAACCATATAAATTTTATGTAAATAAAAGACTGTATCACTTTCTGCTGCGTGAACAGTTTTTTATTTTTTTGTGGTAAAATATTAAATGTGAGAATTTTTTTGCTTGAAATTAAAATAAAAAATATCTATAATATTATATGAAATTTAATTAGGAATAGAAATATTTATGAAATCAAGTAATATCAATATTCTTATAAGAATTAATTGATGAAGATTATATCAAATGAGAATGAAAAACGGGGAGGGATAATTTTGATTTCAGAAGCAATTATTAAAAAATTTATAAAAAATAGCGAAAATGTGGAAAATGAAGAGGTAAGAAACAAATACGGAACAGTAGCAGGGATAGTTGGGATAGTATCAAACCTGCTTTTATTTATTTTAAAGTTTAGTATAGGGTTCTTGAGCGGAAGTATAGCGATCACAGCAGATGCATTCAACAACTTCACAGATATGGCATCTTCAGCGATAACTATGATAGGATTTAAACTTGCTAGTATGCCAGCTGATGAGGAGCATCCATTTGGACATGGTAGACTTGAGTATTTATCAGCATTAGTGGTTGCATTTATGGTAATGTTTGTAGGTATAAAATTCGTACAGACATCATTTGAGAGAATAATGAATCCAGTAGCAGTGCAGTTTAGTTTAATACCATTTATATTACTTTTATGTTCTATGGCGGTTAAATTCTGGCTTGGAAGATTTAATAAGCATGTAGGGGAAAAGATAGACTCATCTGCATTAAAAGCAGTTGCAGTAGATGCGATGGGTGACGTATTTACATCAGGATGCGTTGTATTATCATATTTAATAGCTAAGTTTACAACATTCCCACTAGATGGATATGTAGGTATAGTTGTTTCATTAATAATACTATACGCAGGGTTCTCTTTAATAAAAGAAACTGTTAGCCCACTTTTAGGTGAAGCTCCAGATGCTGAGATGGTAGACGCAATAGTAAATGGGCTACTAGAGTACAACATAATATCAGGTGTGCACGATTTAATAATACACAACTACGGCGTTGGTAGATGTATAGCCTCTGTACACGCTGAGGTGCCTTGCAATATAGACATAATGGAAATCCACGAGGTAATAGACGACGCGGAAAAAGACTTATCTAAGAAATTAAACATACACCTTGTAATACACATGGATCCAATAGCGGTTGAGGATGAGGATTATATCCAGACTAGAACTGAGCTTACTAGAATAATAGCTAGAAACGAAAAAATAGAGTCTATGCACGATTTAAGAATAGTAGGTAAGGGAGATAAGAAAAATCTAGTATTCGACGTTGTTGTAGATGGAGATTTATCACATAGTGAAGAAGAAGAGCTAAAAAATTGGGTAAACGGAGAAGTTCAGAAGCTTCACCCTAACTACAATTGTGTAATATTAGTAGACAAAAACTACGTAAAAAGACATTTTTAAACTATTATAATAATACCCCCCTAGTTACCAGGGGGGTAATTTTTATTTTGAAGAGAAAATTGATTTTACTATAGTAAGTATTTCAGAAAGTAATTCAAAATTTCCCTTAACACTTTCCTTTGTAACTATTATATCAGCAGCGACATCTGTAACAACCTCGCTTACATCTCTAACATTTTCTCCAACCTGTCCGAAATCATCTACAAGCTTAGGAAGCTTTGAGATTGAATTTGTAATATTTCCTGTGTTATCGTCAAGAACGACGTTTACCTTATCTAAAACAGAGTTTAGATTTTTAACAGTAGAAAGTAAATTTATTATTAGCTTTATTAAAAATACAAGCGCTACACAGCCTATAATTGCTAATATAAATAAGATTGTATGTAAATCAATTGTGATAGTCATAATCTAATCTCCAATTCTAAGCTTCTGGTTCTTCTTTTTCAAGAGTTTCAGCTGCTTCTTCAAGAGCCTCAACTACTTCTTCAGAATCAACACCACATTCTTCACACTCTTCACAAGCTTCATCTACAGCTTTTTTAGCGTCAAGATATTCTTTTATCTTAGCTTTAGAATCGTTGAATTTTTCTTTCTGTGCGCCTATAACATCGCCAGCTTTAGCTTTTGCACCAGCTGCTTTATCAGAAACGGCATCTACAGCCTGTTTAGATGCGTTTTTTATGTCTTCTCTTGTTTCTTTACCTGATTTAGGTGCTAATAATATACCACCAACAGCACCTGCTGCTACACCGGCAGCAACACCTGCTGCAGCAGTTTTAGCTTTTTTAATTTTTTCTGCTTTGATTTTTGCCTGTCTTTTTGCCTGGATTTTTTTTGATAAACTCATTAAAAACATCCCCTTCCAAATGTATATTGAAAATTATTTTAAAATTTACGTTATAAACAATATATACCCATTGTAGATAAAAGTAAACAAAAAAATTGTGAATTTTCAAAAAAAACTATAAAAATAAGCTACAGCCATAAAATTGACTGTAGCAATATTTTTTAGAGTATATATTTTTCTATTTTTTATCTATATTTTCTTTGATTTCTTCAAGTATAGATCTATGTTTTAAAGATTTCATATTAGGGAAGGCTTTTATAACTCTTCTTCTTAATACGCCATGACCTTTAGTCTTTAATTCGTCTATTCTAGTACTTAAAGACTTAATTTCAAATTCAAGTTCGTTCATAATCTTGTGTTCTTCTTTTATAAAGTTGCCTTTAAAGTCTCCTGATAATATTTCTTCCATTTCAGCAGGAGAATACTTAGATAGACCAAGCTCTTCAATCTGATTGGCTAAACTAGCCTGTAAATGCCCTCTGACAACTTCAAGATGTTTCTTTCTTTTTTCAAGTAAATCTTCGTGAAGGGTATAAAGTTTTTCAAGTCTTTCGTTAAGATGAAGTATAGTAGCAGCTGTAATAATTGTATCGACTATGAAATAAGTTCCAAATAGTATTGATAAAATAAATGCTAGTTTTGTATTTATTCTTGCTACAAAATCATCGACAGCTGGATGTACAACAAGTATAACGAAAAGCGACATTACACCAAACATCAACGAGTTCTTTAAACAAACCCTACCATTTATATTGTATTTGTATGTTGAATAATCCCACCAAGACATATGGAAGATCTTTTCCAAAACATAACTTGTAATATACTCTAGTGTACTTGTAACAATAATACTTGCGATAAATAGCACTGGTATATTATTTACAAATGGAGAGAGTATAGAAATAACCAATAATGCACCAAATCCGTATATAGGGCAGAATGGTCCATTTAAAAACCCTCTATTGACCAATTTCTTTTGCCAAATAGAGCAGTAGGTACTCTCACACACCCAACCAAGGAAACTATATATCGTAAAATATAATACCTGGAGATATAAAATTTTCATGTAAAAAATCACCTCATTTAAATATTTAAAAGACAAGCAAAAAGCCTGCCCAAAAATACGCTACATACAAGTAAAATACTTGATTGTAGGCGCATATATTCCAAAAATTTATTCAATTTCTATCCTATATAATATCTAAATAAATTCTTTAGTCAATTATAACCCTTCCATATGAAGAATGTTTGAGATTGAAGAGAATATAATATATTTTTTATAATATACAAAACTTAAAAAACAGGAAATGTAACAAGTAGTAGAAGAAATAGGTCTAATTGTAACAATTAGATAGAATTGGTAGACAATTTGTAACAAATAGTTACAAACTATGTAACTATTTTGCAGCATTTGAAAAAAATATTTTTTGAAAAATTTACAACTCAGTAAACACTTGTTGTTACTTTTGGTATTGGCTTAGCCTTTGAAATAGCCAAAAAACAAGCAAATTGTTAGAAAAATTATAAAAAAACACAATACTTGTTGTTGTTTGTTGTTTGTAAAATTTTCAAAAAAAGTCTTTACAAAGCTGTAACCTTTATATTATTATATATACAAGGTCGAAAAAGTTACAAAAAAGTAACAGAAAGACATATTAAAAGTAACAAATTGTAAAAAATGAAAATTAGTGAGATTAAATAAAAAAATAATACGGAGGATTATATGTTCAATTTAAAGAAAAAACTAAGCGTTATAGCATTAACATCAATGATACTTTTATCAAGTACAGGATTTGTATTTGCAGATGAAGCAGTAAATGATATAGAAACAGTTCAGGTAGAAGAAAATGTAGAAAGAACTTCTATAAATGGAGCTGGATGGATACAGAGAGGAGACAACTTCTACTACAACAATGAAAGTGGAAAAGCCATAACTGGATGGAAAGTTATAGATGGAAATAACTATTACTTCAATAAAGATGGAAAAATGGCTGATGGTTGGACTGAAATAAACAGAAAAACTTACTACTTCAACAAAGAAAAAGGTATGCACACAGGTATACAGACATTAGAAAATGGAAAAACTTACAACTTTGGTAAAAATGGTTTTGTTGGTGAAAGTATAGTTAGACAGAATGGTAAAATACTTTACTTCAACGAAAGAGGTAAATTAACTTCTACAGGAAAATCATATAAATCAAATGCCTCAGCGTATTCTGGACATTCAACAACATCAACTGGACAGAAACCAAAATGGGGAACAATAGCTGTAGATCCAAAAGTAATACCATACGGAACAAAAGTATATATACCATACTTCAACAAAACATTCATAGCTAATGACTGTGGTGGAGCAATAAAAGGAACTAAAATAGATATATTCATGAATTCAAGAAAAGAATGTTACAAATTTGGAAGAAGAAACATAGAAATAATCGTATTAAACGACATAAAATAGATAAAACAATTTCTTCAAACTCAATAAATAATACTCAGTAAAAGAGGGCTGTTGCATATATTGCAACAGCCCTCTTTTATTGTTGTAATCTGCTATGAATTTAGTATCTTCTAAAGAGAGATTAAATCAAAATTTATAGGTTAATATCTAATCGGGGATTGAAGTCATAGACAAACTTCTCTCCAGGCTTCGACGCGTGAGTGAAAAATAGTTTTATTTTTAATAAAATACGCGTCTGCAGATTGTCGAGTGCGTTTTGTCTATGACATTCAATCTACCAAGTTAGTTATTATCCCTATAAATTTTGACATTAGTCACATCTTAGAAGATACTAAATTTATAGCAGATTGAAAAATAAAAGAGATCTGCTTATCAAAATATAGCAACAGTTTGAAAAGTGGACACCAAAAGAATTTGCGGGATAAAGATATATCTAGGTCAACGAAGCTACATACTTTTAAATTATAAAAATATATGGGTTGTTAGCAATAATTTGCAACAAAGTTTTTTTATTATATAAGCTGTTATAAGTTTACTAACTTATAAAAAGTGGAATAAATAAAAATTTACATTGATAATTATTACCTTTTTAGTATTGAAGCTTATAGACAAAACTCTCTCGACAATCTGCAGACGTGGGTTTTAATTACAACAAAATAAATTACTCACACGCACGTCGAAGCCTGGAGAGGAGTTCGTCTATAAATTCAATACCGTAAGATAAAAGCTATCAATGTAAATTTTGATTATTCCACTTCTTAAACAAGTAGTAAACTTGTAATCACTTATACAATAAAAAAAGGGTGTTGCAATTATTGCAACACCCTATAGTTCTTATAATTCTTTTTTCCATAATCCATGTAAGTTACAGTATTCGTATACAGCAACTGGTTTTTCGCCTTCAAGTAAAGCAAATTCAGCAACTGGTTTTTCACCTGGTTTAAGGTCTTTTCTACGTACTCCCTGATCTGTTTCAAGAAGTATGAACATTATGTAGTGTTTTTCTTCCATTGGATGTTCTACTGAACCAACCTGAGCTTTTACTACATTTCCTTCAACGCATACTTCTGGAACGTGTTTTTCTGTAGCTGCATCTACTGTATTTGGAACTAGTTCTGTCATTTTCTGTCCACAGCACATTAATGGTACTGGAGTTTCATATACTACCTCAACTAAATTTTTACATCTTTCACATAAATAGAATTTTGTCATTTTAAATTCCTCCTGATAATTGACACTTTGTGTCGTATTTTTTATTTTAATTTGATTCTTACCTTAGTAATAATAGGATTGATTAAATTTCTCATCGAAAATTTTTCTCATCTTACTCAATCACTTATTAATATAATTACCCGTTAAAGTCATCTTTAAACATATAAAAGTAAAAAAAGCAAAAAATTTTGAAAAAAATATAAAAAACAAAATTTCAAAGGTGTATAATTTAATATATACTCAAAAAAATTGACAATAAATACAAAAGTATAAATCATATGAAATATAATAGAAAAATCCTTTGAAAGTGTATACAAAATAATTAAGAGAGAGTATTCTTGTGTATATATAAAAATCAGGAGGAAAATTATGAGTAAAGTGGCAAAAGCTACTATGGGACTTTTCATAGTTACCATGGTTTCGAAAATATTTGGATTTGCCAGAGAAACTATACTGGTATCTGTCCATGGTGCAGGAATGGTTACCGATGCGTTTATAACATCGATGAATATTCCGACGGTTATATTTTCAACAATAGGGAGTGCGCTTGCGACGACATTTATTCCAATGTATTACACAGTGGAAAAAGATCTGGGCAAGGAAGGGACGGATAAGTTTGTAAATAATATATTTAATATGATAGTTGTAGTCAGCTTGATATTATCTGTAATAGGGTATATATTTTCTGACGAGCTAGTAAAAATATTTGCAATGAGCTATACCGGAGAAAAACTGAAGCTGGCTTCAGAGTTTACGAGGATAATGATATGGGGGATGGTGTTTATAGGGCTTAGTAATATAATGACGTGCCTAATGAATATCAACTCAAAATTTATCGTGCCAAGCATCACAGGTATCCCATTTAATATAATAATTATTGTGGGGATATATCTAAGTGCAAAATACGACATCAGACTAATGCCGATATTTACATTGATTGGTATGGCGAGTCAATTTTTATTCCAGGTTCCGGTTTCGTACCACGATGGATATAGGTACAAATTCTACATAGATTTGAAGGACAAATACATAAAAAAGACGTTAATACTTGTAATTCCGGTGTTTATTGGAGTTGGTGTAAACCAGTTAAACACAGTTGTAGACAGGACTTTGGCGTCTACACTTGGAGATGGGATAATAACAGTATTAAACGATGCTTCTATTTTAAACACATTTGTAATAGGGGTATTTATCTCAAGTATTCAGTCTGTTGTATATCCTTTACTATCTAAACTATCTAGTGAAGGAAATAGCAAGGCAGCTACAGGTATAATAAGAAAAAGTGTGAACGTGGTAATAGTTCTTATGGTTCCTATAGCGGTTGGAATAATGGTGCTATCAATTCCAATAGTGCAGCTTGCGTTTGAAAGAGGGAAGTTTGACCATAGTGCAACACTTTTAACTGCGGCGGCGCTTTCATATTATGCACTAGGACTACCTGCTTCAGGGCTTAGAAACATACTTGGAAATGTGTTCTACTCTTTTGGAGATACTAAAACACCTATGAGAAACGGAATGATTGCGATGTTTATGAACATCTGCATGAACATAGTATTTATAAAATTTATGGGACATTGTGGTCTTGCATTTGCGACAAGTATTTCGGCTACAATATGTATATTATTATTGTTTATGAGTTTGAAAAAGAAGATAAAATACTTCGGGCAGGACAAGATAATAATTACTACAATAAAATCTATAATATCTGCGGCGATTATGGGTGTTGTGGTGTATTTTGTGTATAAATTCCTTACAATCAGCGGTATTCATGGAACAAAACACCTTATAAAAGTATTGTTTGCGTCTGTGATGTCTGGTGTTGTCGTGTATGGGGGAGCAATTCACCTTATGAAAGTGGACGAGGTTGAAATGCTTTTAGATATTTTCAAAAGTAAATCTAAACAGATTGTTTCAAAGATAAGCAATAGATAGATGTATGGATAAATTTGTGGAAAAAGAGTAAAATATGAATAGAGTAGTATAAGAGAGTAAAGAAGATAAGATTATATAAAGAGGAAAATTGGAGGGTTTAATATGATATCAGATAACCTTATAAAAAATTATGCGAGTGCAAGGGGCACATCTAATTTAGTTCTTACGGTTGGAACTATAGACAATGGAGAAATGGAATACAAAGTTTATGGTCATAAAGGCGCTCAAATAACTAAGCAACAGCATAGATACGAGATAGGATCTCTTACTAAAAGTATTATGATGGCTAAGCTATGTCAGGCAATTAGCGAAGGAAAAGTTAGTCCAAGTGACAAGATAGGGACTATATTAGACGAAAATATAAGTCACAATCCAACAATAGAGCAGCTTGCAACTCACACTGCTAGATACGGAAATTCATATCCTAAGCATATAGCTAGAAAAGAAATGAAAAATGCACTATTTAGCAAGGATAATCCATATTGTGGATATAAGGAAAATGATATATTAAATGATATAGAAAGCTTTAAACCAAATGCTAAGCATCGTGAATGGGTGTATTCTCATTTTGGTGGGGCAGTTATGGGAGAAGTGCTATCTAAGATATACAATAAGGATATTAAGACGATTATAGAAGAAACTGTAGAGGAGTTAGGTCTTGAAAATACTGGCTATACAGGAGATACTGAGATAGGTAAGTGTTGGAAATGGAATGGAGATGAGGTGTATGCAGCGACATCTGGTCTAGTGTCTACAGTGAATGATATGATGAAGTTTGTGCAGGAAAATATCGAGTGTAATCCAGAGTATTTAGCTTTAGGACATAAGAAGTATTATACTATTTCTAAAGGTAAGTACGATATGGGGCTTGGTTGGGTAATCAACGACGATACTAAGATTATCTGGCACGATGGAAGTACTGATAATTTTGACTGCTTTATAGGTTTTGAGAAACACAGCAAGAAAGGTGTGGTTGTGCTTTCAAACTATCCGAATAAAGGAGAAATAAATGCTGCGAAGATAGGACTAGAGAAGATTACTGAGTTAGTAAAGAATCGTAAATAGGGAAGAGAGGAAGACATATCTACCTCAGGCTCCAGGCAGTCGAGCTGCATTGTCGCTGGAGGTAGATATTGTCTTCCTCTTTTTTATTACGTTTCTATCTAGCTCTTGAATCTTCGTGGAAGATTGCAGTGTGACATATATATGTTCTTCCTTTTTTACATTATGATTCTTTCTAGCTAGGAAATCTTAAGTATGTTGTAGGTTTTGTGATATAATTTTTATATAGAGATTATAAAAGGACGTGATTTATTATGATAAATGAAAAGGAAATGGATTTTGTTGTATATTGCGTGGAGAATTTGGCTAATTATATAAATGAGGACTCAGTTAAAGTTTTTGATTTGCTTGATGAAAACGAACTTATAGAAGGGTATATTTTAAAATTTTATGATATTTTACATACTCAAGGTAAGGTTTGGATTGTTGAGGACTTAGTAGAACAATTAGAGAAAAGGGGCATAAAGATATGATTTTATATCATGGATCTTCTATTGTAGTTGACAAGCCTTTGATATCAAAATCAAGAGATAGTGTTGATTTTGGAAGAGGATTTTATACAACTGATATAAAAAGCCAAGCAATAAGATGGACAGAGAGATTAACTTTGCTCGGGAAAATAGGATATGTATCGAAATATGAAATTGATAATTCAGTATTTAAAAATCCTAATATTAGAGTTAAAAACTTTGAAAACTATGATAGAGAATGGTTAAGATATGTAGTTGCATGTAGAAGAAAGGAAGAAGTACCTTTTTATGATATTATAATTGGAAGTATGACAAATGATAGAGTTTACAATGCTATAGAGTTGTATATGTCAGATTTAATATCGGAAGAGGAAGCTTTGAAAAGATTAAGTTTTCCAATAGAAAATAGACAAATATGTTTTAGAAATCAAGAAGTAATAGATAAATATTTAATCTATAAAGGATGTGATGAATATGTTAGCAAATAAAACTTTATTAAATATGAAATACGCAAGAGTTATAATGGAGTTTTCAAGAATTACTGGTGTTTCTGAAAATGATGCACTTAGAATATTCTATCATTCTGATTTATATTTTTTAATGAAAAATGGGATATCTGATATTCATTGTATGTCTGATAGTTGGTTGGCAGAAGAGTTGAAGGAAGAATATAATAATAAGAAAATTGCAAATAAATAAGTAGGCACTCATTTTATTTTGAGTGTCTTTTTTTGATGATATCAAATGTTTGAACGATTTTATTTTTTTCTGTTTGTATGGTATAATAGTACATATGTTTGATAAAATTGGGCGATTCTGTTCACAGAGCGGACCATATAAACTAAAAGAGAGAGGATTTTTGTTTTGATTATTTTAGGAATTGACCCAGGTATCGCAATTGTAGGATACGGGGTTATTGAATACAAGGGAAATAATTTTAGAGTTATCGACTACGGTGCGATTACTACTCCAGCACACACAGATTTGACTACTAGGCTGGAGATGGTGTACAAGGGAGTCGATACGATTATAAAGAGTTATGATATAGATGAGGTTGGAATCGAGGAGCTGTTCTTCAATAAGAATGTAAAGACTGCGATTACTGTTGCTCAAGCGAGGGGGGTTACTCTTCTTGCGTGTGCTCACAATAATATTCCAATTTACGAGTACACACCACCTCAGATTAAGCAGGGAGTTTGTGGATATGGTAGAGCTGATAAAGTCCGGGTGCAGAAGAGTGTTACTTCATTTTTAAAGCTTAAAAAAGTGCCTAAGCCTGATGATGTCGCCGATGCACTTGCAATTGCTATATGTCATGCTCATGCAAATAAATTGGATAAGACTTTGAGAAATATTCAGGGATTATAATAAGTAATAGTTATAAGAAAGTATGATTATAGAAAGGAAAAAGTTATGTATAGATACATTAAGGGAACTATCGAGGAAATAGGTTTTGACAGTATTACTATAGATAATAACGATATAGGGTACAGTATTTTGGTGTCTTCAAATACAGCAGCTCAGTATCAGGTCGGCGAAAAGGCTAAGGTATTTACTAAGTTGATAGTCAGAGAGGACGAGATGTTTTTATGTGGATTCCACTCTGAAGAAGAGAGAAATATGTTTGATATGCTTACATCAATATCAAAAATAGGTCCAAAAGTTGGGCTTTCAATTCTTTCATTTGCAACACCAAAACAGCTTGGAGCGTATATTTTAAGTGAAGATATAGCCAAAATATCTAAAGCACCAGGAGTTGGAAAGAAAACTGCGGAAAGAATTATATTAGAATTAAAGGATAAGATAGATAAGACACAGATTGAGTTTGAGCCTACTTTATTAGAAGCTCAGCCAGCAGCTATTTCAATAGACGAATCTGTGGATGCATTGATAGCACTTGGTTACACACAGGCTGAAGCAAAAGAGGCTGTCAAGAAAACGAAGAAACCAGGTATGGAAACTGAGGAAATTATCAGAAAATCACTTACATATTTAATGAAAAATCCTATCAAATAATCTAAAGTAAAGTTTGGATTGTGAGGTAGAGAAGGGAGAAGTTGACGAGGAAATGCTAGAAGATTTCGATGAAAATAGAATTATAACGTCTACTATGCAGATGGACGATGTAGAAATTGAGAATAATTTAAGACCTAAAACACTTGATGAGTATTTAGGTCAGGAAAAGTCAAAAGAGCAGCTTAGTATTTTTATTGAGGCAGCCAGAAGTAGAAATGAACAGCTAGACCACGTTCTTTTATATGGACCTCCAGGGCTTGGAAAGACTACATTAGCTGGGATAATTGCCAATGAAATGGGTGTTAATTTAAGGATAACATCTGGTCCTGCAATAGAAAAGGCTGGGGATTTAGCTGCGATACTAACAAATTTAGAAGAGAATGATGTTTTATTCATAGACGAAATTCACAGAATCAACAGAAGTGTTGAGGAAGTTCTTTATCCTGCGATGGAGGATTTTTGTTTGGATATTATAATCGGTAAAGGACCATCAGCTAGAAGTATAAGACTTGATTTACCTAAATTCACTTTAATTGGAGCGACTACTAGACCAGGTATGCTTACAAATCCACTTAGAGATAGATTTGGGGTAATTTGCAAACTAGACTACTATACAAATGACGAGCTTGCTCAGATAGTGAAGAGATCATCTGGACTTTTAGGTGCTGATATCGACGAAAAATCTGCAGCAGAGATTGCTAGAAGATCACGTGGAACACCAAGAATTGCAAATAGATTATTAAAAAGGGTTAGGGATTACGCTCAGGTAAGAGCAAATGGAGATATCACAGAAGATGTGGCAAAAGATGCACTAGAGCTACTTGGTGTGGATTCTCTTGGGCTTGATTATGTGGACGAAACTCTTTTAAAAACAATCATCGAGAAGTTTGGTGGAGGACCAGTTGGACTGGATACACTTGCTGCTTCAATAGGTGAGGATAGAAACACAATTGAAGACGTATATGAACCGTATCTAATACAGTTAGGATTTATAAACAGAGGTGCGCGAGGAAGAATGGCAATGCCAAAAGCGTACAAACATCTCAATTATCCTATAGGTGAGGAATAGAAAGAAGGGGAATGTACTATCTCATACGTGCTCCAGGCAGTCGAGCTGCATTGTCGCGTAGTATGAGATAGCTACATTCCCTTTAATTATTCTCTCGAACTATAGAATAATTGAGAAAGTTTGTACTGAGCAAAAATCAGAGGAAGTTTGTCTTTTGAGTTGATATTTGTTTTTTTAGATAGTATAATTGTATTATAGAGATTGATGTTAGATTAATTTGTTTAAAGTTTTTTATGATTTTGCTTATTTTTCTAATGTGTCGTGCTCGATGTTGAAAATTCAACGTTTTTAGAGGTTTTTTAAGAGAAAATCGGCATTTTTTAAGGTTAAAAATGTGAAAACGCTTGCATGCTCGATAATCGTGTTTTTAGGCTAGTGATATCAATGGTTTCAGAGGGTAGGATTTATAAAATTGTTCCCCGTAAGGGGACGAAAACTACTTATGACTATAATGTTTGCTTCTCATAGTATCACATTTATAAAATTGTTCCCCGTAAGGGGACGACGAGAGCCAGAGGGCTCTATTTTTTTGTCAAAAATTACCACTCCCAAAAGAAAAATAATTCCCCAAAAAAATCTAATATATTAATAGAAGAAAGTTTTTAAAATTTCAGAAAAAAACATCTTCTAAATATTGAAAATACTTGCACATAAAGAAAAATTTACCTGTAAAAAAATATTCCACAAAAGTTTAGTTGATAAATTTTAAAGAAAGTCAATTTGTAAATATATATGGAAAAAAATTTGTTTTTTTGTTATCATAAAAAGAGTATGCAAAAATAAAATGTCAAATAACAACATCAGGTTATATACCAGATGAACTATAAAAAATGATTATAAGAAAGGAAGAGAGAGCTTTGAAGACAAGCGATTTTAATTTTGATTTACCACAGGAATTAATTGCTCAGACTCCAATAGAAGATAGATCTGCATCAAGACTTATGGTGTTAGATAAGGAAACTGGAGAGATTGAACATAAAATTTTTAGAGATATCAAAGAATATCTTAAACCAGGTGATTGTCTAGTTTTAAATGATACTAGAGTAATACCTGCTAGATTAATCGGTGAAAAAGTGGACACAGGTGGAAAGATAGAGTTTTTACTTTTAAAGAGAAACACAGACGACACTTGGGAATCACTAGTTAAGCCAGGGAAGAGAGCCAAAATAGGGACTAAGTTCTCATTTGGTGGAGGAAAGTTAATCGGTGAAGTAGTTGGAATGGCTGATGAAGGTGCGAGAATTATAAAATTCCACTACGACGGAATATTTGAGGAAATATTAGATGAATTAGGAAATATGCCACTTCCTCCATACATAACAGAAAAATTAGAGGAAAAGGAAAGATACCAGACAGTTTATTCAAAACACAATGGATCTGCTGCAGCGCCAACTGCAGGACTACATTTTACAAATGAATTATTAGAAGAAATCAAGGAAATGGGTGTGGATATAGCATTTGTAACTCTACACGTTGGTCTTGGAACATTTAGACCTGTAAAAGTTGACGATGTTTTAAACCACGAAATGCACTCAGAGTTCTACATGGTTACTCAGGAAGCTGCCGACAAGATAAACAAAGCTAAAGAAAATGGAAATAGAGTAATATGCGTTGGAACTACAAGCTGTAGAACAATAGAATCTGCTGCTGAAGAAGACGGACACATGACAGCAAAGAGTGGATGGACAAACATATTTATCTACCCAGGGTACAAATTCAAGGTGTTAGATAACCTAATTACAAACTTCCACCTACCAGAATCTACACTAATAATGTTAGTAAGTGCGCTTTGTGGAAGAGAGCATGTGCTAAATGCATATAATGAAGCTATAAAAGAAAGATATAGATTCTTCAGCTTTGGAGATGCGATGTTCATAAAATAGTGGAAATGTTGATAAATAAATTAGTAAAAATAATGAATTCTTAATATGTATATAAAACTAGGGGTTGAGAAATTTGAAACACAAAAAGAATGGATTTATTTTAAATACGGCGTTTATTTTCGAAAAAATTCTTGCGGCGGTTGTATTAATTGCCGTATTTTTGGGAACAATAGATGTCCTAAGACTTATATGGGATACGTATATAGTTAATTTTGAAAATATAATTCAGTATGAGCAGCTAAATGACATGCTTGGACAGATACTTCTTTTAGTAATTGGGGTTGAGCTTGTTGTAATGCTTTCGTTGCATTTGCCAGGAGCGCTGATAGAAGCACTTTTATATGCGATTGCAAGAAAAATGCTTTTAATTCCTAAAAAAGAAGGGATGTTAGAGATACTTTTAGGAGTAATTGCGATTGCTGGGCTGTTTATAATCAAAAAATACTTGATAGACCATAATGAAAACGACGAAGATGAGAAGACGTTAGAGGATCATAAAGTCGACTTTGTATGCAAGGCACTTCCAATATTCTGCAAAAACAGAAAAGACAAAAATCACGTGTGCACTTGCCAGAAAAACGAGGAAAAAGAAGAAATTGATAATTAGATAAAATAAAATTAAAAAGAAAGGATGAGAAGATGTACGCAGTAACTTATGAATTAATAAAAACTTGTAAACAGAGTGGTGCGAGATTAGGTGTGCTTCACACTCCACATGGCGATATAGAAACTCCAATATTCATGCCAGTTGGAACTCAGGCAACAGTAAAATCAATGACACCAGAAGAATTAAAAGAAATAGGATCTCAGATAATCCTATCAAATACATACCATTTATACCTAAGACCAGGTCACGAATTAGTGAAAAAAGCTGGAGGGCTTCACGAATTCATGCACTGGGACAAACCAATATTAACAGATAGTGGTGGATTCCAGGTATTCTCACTTGGGCCACTTAGAAAAATTTCTGAAGAAGGTGTTGAATTTAGATCACACTTAGATGGTTCTAAACATTTCCTAACTCCAGAAAAAGCTATGGAAATACAGAACGCATTAGGCTCAGACATAATGATGGCATTTGACGAATGTGCTCCATACCCAGCTAGTAGAGAATACGTTAAAAATTCTTTAGAAAGAACTACTAGATGGTTAGAAAGATGTAAAGAAGCTCACAAAAATCCTGAAAAACAGGCACTATTTGGAATAATACAGGGTGGAATGTACAAGGATTTAAGAGAGCAGTCAGCAAAAGAAATAACTGCAATAGATTTACCAGGTTATGCAATAGGTGGACTAAGTGTTGGTGAACCAAAACCAATGATGTACGACATATTAGAACATACAACTCCATTTATGCCAGTGGACAAGCCAAGATATTTAATGGGTGTTGGAAGTCCTGACGATTTAATAGAAGGTGTAATTAGAGGGGTGGATATGTTTGACTGCGTTCTACCTACAAGAATAGCTAGAAACGGAACTGCAATGACAAGTCAGGGAAAAGTTGTTGTTAGAAATGCGACTTACGCAGAAGACTTCACTCCACTTGATCCAGAATGTGATTGCTACACTTGCAGAAACTACACTAAGGCTTATATAAGACATCTTATAAAAACTAATGAGATATTAGGTGCGAGATTAATAACTACTCACAACTTACATTTCTTATTAAAATTAATGGAAAACATAAGACAGGCAATAAGAGAAGATAGACTTCTTGATTTTAGAGAAGAATTCTTCACAAAATATGGATACGAATTATAAAAAGAAATGGCTGCTGCAGATTTTGTAGTAGCCATTTGACGTAACACAAGTATTCGCTCTCCAGGCTTCAGCGCCCCATCCATTTATGTAACACATTTCAATGTTATGGGGCGCTTGCAGAATTGTCGGTGAGAGCTACTTGTGTTTACGTCTTAAAAAAGGCTACTTACAAAATCATAGCAGCAGTCTTTTCTTAAATTATAATTCGTACATAAATTGCTCAGAAAACGAGGAAGGTTTATCTTTGGTAAATGGTTTTGGAAGTTGGTATTAGGGGATTTAGGCAGATTGTTTTTTTGTTATGATTTATTGTGTTTCTGTATTTGATATATGTATATAAATGCGTTATAATATTCTTTAGACCTTAAAATAAAGGAAATATTGTATATTTGGAGGGAATTAAAATGCCAGCACAGCAGTTAATTATGAGTGTGGTTTTATGGATAGTAGTTTTCGCAGTATTCTACTTCTTATTAATAAGACCACAGAAGAAAAAAGATAAAGAGCTTAAACAGATGAGAGACTCTATAAATGTAGGGGACAAAGTTGTTACTATAGGTGGACTTTGCGCTACAGTTGCAAAAGTTGAAGAAGAGAGAGTTGTACTTGAAGTTGGTCCAAACAGAACTAAAATGCCATTTGAAAAATGGGCAATAGGTACTGTTACAGAAAAGAAAGAAGTTAAACACGAAATAGCTGATCCAGCTAAAGAAAAAGAAGAAAATTAATATTTTTTATTATGAAGGGGCTTTTAAGAAGTCCCTTTTTTAATGCTTTGAAAAAATATATCTATTCCTCTCCAGGCAGTCGAGCTGCATTGTCGAGGAAATAGATATATTTAATTTCAAAGCAAAAAGAGAAATTCTTTGAAAAGCCCCTTCATAATAAAAAGTATTTTCTACAAGGAAAGTATAAGATTTTTAAAGTGTTTTAAAATATGTGATTATTCTTTATATGATTAATTATTTTGTTATTTTTTGGTTATTTATCTAAAAAAAGAGGTGTTAGTTATTGGAAAAGTATAGGTATATATGTTATAATTAAAAATAATACTATGAATGGAGGACTTTAAAATGTCAAAAAAACATATAAAAACTTTATCAAAAGCTACTTTAAAAAACAGTGCATCTAAAGGTGGATGTGGAGAATGCCAGACTTCTTGTCAGTCAGCATGTAAAACATCTTGTACAGTTGCTAACCAGGAATGCGAAAGATAATAAATTCTTAATAAAACAAAATTGGACAGTTAATTACTGTCCTTTTTTGTATTAAAAAAAGAGGTGATTTGGTTTGAAAAAGTTATTATCAACAATATTATCAGCGATGTTAGTTGTATCTATGACTGTGGCTTCTGCATCTGCATTGACATTTGTGGAGATAAAAGGGAGCAATAGATATCAAACATCGGCGCTAATTGCAGATAAGCAGAATTATACAACTGCTATTTTAGTAAATTCTACAAAGAGTATAGCAGACGGACTTAGTGCTAGTGCTCTTGCTGGTGCTGCAAATGCACCAATATTATTAGTTAAGCAAAATGAAATTCCAGCAGATGTTGAGCTTAGATTAGAATGTACAAATAAGATTTATATAATTGGATCTGAAAATGCAATAAGCAAAAATATTGAGGATAGATTAAAAAAATCTGGGTTCATAGTAAGTAGAATCGGTGGAAAAAATAGATATGAAACATCTGTAAATGTTGGAAATGAGGTAAAGAGAGTTAAAGGTGGAGCTTCAGAAACATTTATCGTAAATGGTACAAAAGGGGAAGCAGATGCGATGAGTATTTCTTCTGTTGCAGCTAGAGATTCTGCACCTGTAATCCTTACTGATGGAAAGACAATATCTGCAGATGCGAAAAAAATAGTTAACAGCATACCTAACAGATACGCTATTGGACTACAGGGGGTAATGGACGAAAGTCTTGTAGAATCAATAGGTGCAACTAGAGTTGGTGGAAAAAATAGATTTGAAACAAATAAGAAGATAATAAACACATTCTACAAAAACGTAGCATCTTATTACTTAAGTAAATCTGACCAGTTAGTGGATGCATTGGCTGCATCTCCAATAACAAAATACTCTCCTATAGTTTTAGTTAATAAAAATTCTGATAAGAGTGTATTAAAAGGTGCACAGAAGATGACTGCTCTTGGTGGAATAGATAGTGCAACAATAGAAAGCTGTAAAAAAGCAGCTCAATAAAAATAATATATAGCTAATAAGAGCCTAAAAGTTTCTACGAGAAACATAAGGGCTCTTTTTTTTCGGCAACCTCCCTAGTTGTTGTTATAAATATGTGTATATGTTGTTGTATATGTTGGTATAGTAATAGCCAAGTTGTCGTAATGCAACACGACAATCTGTCTAAATGCAGTATGACAATCTGTCCAAATGCAACACGACAACTTGTCATTATGCTTATGACAATCTGACAGTATATTTTTGACAAAAAATTTAAGTGACGAGCTCAATTAAAATACTAACCTAGATGATTATAACAGTCAATTAAAATAGACAAATAATAGAAAGTTGTGTTATACTTATGTTTAAAAAGTTACAAAATTGTTAACAATATTAAAAAATAGTAAAAATAAGAGATAATTAATGATGAATTTACAAAGGAGCGTTCGATGGAAAATAACGATACAAAAGAAACAGTAAATAAAGATAAAAGTATAGATGATAAAACTAAAACAAATGATTCTGATAAAAACAAAACTAAAAAAAGAAAAATAAAATTTATAACAAAAGACTCTTTAAAAGATTTTACTCTTTGGGTTGTAGTATCTCTTATACTATTCTTCGTGATGGAGTATTTATCTAGAAGGTCGAGAATAGAAAAAGTAGAAGTGTTCTTAAAAGATAACACTTATGCAACAGTTATAAATATATTATTAATACTTGGCATAACAGGGATAATATTCTTTGTAAAGCACAAGAAGGCAGTATTGTGGTTTATCTCATTCCTATTCATTGGATTGGCAGTGGTGAGCAGGATGATATTGGAATTTAGAGGGATGCCAGTAGCGTTTATGGACTTGTATGCGCTTCAAGATGGGCTTAGTATAGCATCGAGATTTATTAATACGAAAATGATAATCATAGCCGTTGTTGTTGTGGTGCTGTTCTTGGTTGGATTAGTTGTTATGTGGAAACTGGACAAGAAGAGCAAAAGATTCAACGGAATAAGTAATATAGTTGCGTGGATGCTTTCAATACTAGTATTTGCAGTGAGTATAGGACCTATAAAGGCAAAGAATATAATGCACAATATTGGCTGGGATGTCCAGGCTACGTATGAATTAAACGGATTTTTATACTCAATCCTGGATTCGTACTTTGGATATCTTAGAAAACCACCTGAAGGATATAGCAAAGAAGCTATAGCAAAAATAAGAGAAGAAGTAGACAAAAAGGCAGCTGAGGACAAAAGAACTATAAAAACTGGTAAAGATGTTCCAAATGTTGTAATAGTTCAGCTTGAAGGATTTATGGATCCAACTAAAATACCAAACGTAAACCTTAGCATAGACCCAATACCAAACTTTAGAAAATTGGCAGAAAAAAATACTAGTGGATACATGAATGTACCAACTACTGGTGGGGGAACAGCTAGAACAGAGTTTGAGGTTATAACAGGAAACAACTTCGACAACCTGCTAAGTGGAGAGATACCTTACACATCAATTGTAAAGGAAAAAACATCAAACTCATTGGCGACGGCGTTGAAGAAACAAGGATTCACTGCTCATGCTCTACATAATTTTAAAGGTAATTTCTACAATAGAAACAAGGGATTCAAAAACTTAGGATATGACACATTCACATCTGTTGAATACATGAACGGCCTAGAATACACAGCACTTGATTGGCCAAAGGATTACGTACTAACTAATTATATGAAAAAGGCTCTAGACTCAACAGAAGGCAAAGACTTCATAACAACAGTATCTGTACAGGGACACTCAAACTATCCTACAGAAAAAGTTGATGAAGATTATCCTTGTAAAATAACTGGTGATATAGAAGATAAATATAAAAATCAGCTTTACTACTACTGTGAGCAGGTAAGAGAAATGGATGAATTTATAAAACAGTTCAACGATATGCTTACTCAGAGAAAAGAAGAAACTGGTGAAGATACAATAGTTTTATACTACGGAGATCATATGCCTAAACTCGACTATTTATATGATGGCGAAGAATATCTAAACAGATACGAATCTCCATACACATATTTTGCAACATTTGATATTCCAAAAGAAGAAAATGCAATAACTGATGCATTCCAGGCAGGTACAGAATTATTAAAACTAGGTGGAGTGGAATACGGACCAATAGAAAAGTTACACGCGTACCTAAGAAATGATAAGGACTATCTAAAAAAAGTACAGCTTGTAGAGTATGATATATTATTTGGCGAAAAATACTATTTAAAAGATGACGAAACACAGAAGAAAAATACCATAAAAATGGGAATAGACGACATAAAAATAAATTCTGCAAAAGCTACTGGTGATACATTAACTGTTGAGGGACAGAATTTCACAGCAAGAAGCTTTGTATATCTAAACGAAAAAATGTTAGAAACTACAATGGAAAGCCCAGGAAAACTCACAGCAAAACTAAATGGAGAATTGAAAAAGGGCGATACTATAACAGTTAAGCAGCTTGGCGAAAATGATGCAGAGCTTAGTAGTACACCAGAATTTAAAATAAAATAATCCAAAAACTAAAATTAAACCCAATCTAAAAATAATGTAAAGGAGAGGAAATATGATTAGAAAAAAAATAATGGCACTCACATTATCAGCTATAATGCTACTATCCACTATAACCCCAACTAGTGCATTAGAAAAATTAGATAGAATTAAGGGGAAAAATAACTATGAAACAGCGGTAAAAATAGCCAATGAGAGAAACTACTCATCTATAGTTCTAGTAAATATGGACAATAGTACAGCCGATGGACTTAGTGCTGCGGCATTAGCTGGTTGCAAAAATGGAGTAATACTACTTACAAGTAAAAATAGTATTCCTTCAGAAACAAAATCAAAATTAAACGAGGTAACAGACATCTACCTGATAGGAAGCGAAAATGCTATATCTAAATCAGTTGAGGGCGATTTAGAAAAAATGGGCAAAAAAGTAACTAGAATAGGTGGAAGTGATAGATATGAAACATCATACAATGTTGCCAAAGAAGTACTAAATACAGAAGGTACACTTGGTAAAGTATTTATTGCAAATGGTGTAAAGGGAGAAGCCGATGTAGTAACTGCATCTCCAGTAGCATATAGAGATAAAGCTCCAATACTTCTAACAAATGGAAGCAGCTTAAAGAGCAATTTAAAAGAAATTGCAAACACAGCAACTGGAAGATACATAGTAGGTGGAACTACTGTAGTAAAAGACTCTGTAAAAAATGGTCTAAAAGGAACTGAGAGAATTAGTGGAATCAACAGATTTGTTACGAATCAAAAGCTTGTAGAAAAATTCTACTCAAACCCAAAATCATTTAACATAGTTGACACAACAGACTACACAATAGCTACAGTAGCTAGCTCAATAAGTACAGAAAAACCTATTGCGCTAGTAGACTATAGATTTGCTCCACTTGTATTAAAAAATGCTCAGAAAATGACTGCAATAGGAGTAATATCTGACAACAATATTTCAAAAGCTATAGGATACTCTGGCGGATTAAATAAATTTAATTACGACTGGACAAAATACAAATACATCGCCCACGCATTAGGTGGTGTAGGTGGGAAAACATACACTAACTCAATTCAAGCATTTGAACACAACTACAACAAAGGTTTCAAAGTATTTGAGGTGGATTTAGACTTTACAAGTGACGACGAGCTGATAGCTTGGCATTCGTTTGATAAAACAAGTTTAAAAGAAATGGGACTTCCAGAAAAATACGCTACAAAGAAACCTACATTGGCTGAGTTTAAGAGTATGAAGCCTTATGGTAAATACACTACTATGACATTTAAGGATGTTGTATCGTATATGGAAAAATACGATGATGTTTACATGCTTATAGATTTAAAATCAGCTGAGGATGATAAAGTTAGAAAGCTTTACAAGAGAATTGTTGAAGAGGCTAGTCCAGATGTATTAGACAGACTTGTTCCTCAGGTGTATAGAGAGTCTACGTATAACGAGATAATGAATGTATACAATTTTAAATCTGCATCATTTACTTGCTATACTATGAGTAGTATAGATGAAAATAAGATAACAAATTTCTGTGCAATGAATGGAATAAAAGTTCTTACAGTAGATTATAGATTCCTAACGCCGTCTTTAGTAGAAAGATGTAAAGCTAAAGGAATAACATTGTATATGAACACAATAAATGACTCAAAAGAAATGAACAAATACAAATCAAAAGGAGTATATGGATTCTTTACAGACTTCCTTACTCCATAAATAAAGAGAAGGGCTTATAACTGCTCTCTGCTCCAGGCTTCGACGCTTTCTTTATCGTCGCTTATCGAACAAAGTTCGATTAAGGACGAAAGCGTCTGCAGTATTGTCGCGTGAGTAGCAGTTATTATGCCCTTCTTATTTTTTATGGAAGTAAGGATCTAGTAAAGGATAGTAGTTGAATGAAAGGGGATTTTATCCTCTTTTTTTTATTTTCTTTTTTTGCTGTAAGTGTTGGAAATGCTTGGCATTTTTTCTAAGAGAATAGAAAGTGAGAGGATGTTTTTGATGGGTGACATGCTGCTGTTTTATACTTTAATCACAGGCAAGAGAGAAGCCTGAATAAATTTTTTAAAGGAGGTAACTAATATGGCAGTTACAGAATCAAACAAGGTATCAGTTTTAAGACTGAAATTTGCAGTAGGTGAAACATCAGGAGGGGAAATAAAGTACAAACGCAAAGATATTAAAAATGTCAAAGCCGATGCAACTAAAGAAGATGTTTATGCAGTAGGTAAAGCATTATCAGATCTTTTAGAAACAAATGCTGATGTGATAGCAAAAGTAGACGAAGCCGATTTAGAAGAAAGTATGTAGGAAGTGGGTTAGGTAAACCTAAACCGAAAACCTAAATCAAGAGCTTAAACTGAAAAGCAAAACTAAATCAAAGTAAAATCAAAATCAAACTAAACCAGACTAAATTAAAACAAAATGGATTGAATCAATCCAAACTAAAAAAAGGTAGCGGCTGCCAGATGAGCAGCCAAGCTACCAGATTAAAAATCTATAAAGTAGATTGCAAAACAAAAAACTAAAAACAAAACTAAAAAATAAAAAGTTAAGAAAAGGAGATTTAAAAACTATGATAAGAAAAAGACTTGCAATGAAATTTAAAACAGCCAATGGAAAAGCATTTACTATATCTTTAGATGGGCCAAAAGATGGTGTTCAGGAACAGGAAATAAAAAACGCGATGGACTTAGTAGTATCTAAAAAAATCTTTTTAGTAAACGACTCAGAAGTAGCAGCAACATCAGAAGCAAAAATAATAACTACTGACGAAACAGTTCACGACTTAGTAATATAATCGCGTCGGACAATAAGCAGGTGATTATTATGGAAGTTGAATTACGGAACATGATAGCAAACGTCGGTTTTCCTATAGCCGTATCAATATTCTTACTGATAAGGATAGAAAATAAACTGAGTACACTATCAGAAAGTATCAACGGGCTTTCGAAAATAATCGAGAGTGCAGCTCAAAAAAGATAAGCAAAAAAATAAAAAAATACAAAAATACAAAATTGATTAAGAAAATTTTGAAAATTTGCAAAAAAGGCTTTAAAAATATGTAAAAATATAATATAGTATATGTGACAACAGTTTCCCAAAAGCCCGGATTAACATCCGGGTTTAAGGCTACGAATAATTCTTACTAAAATAATTAAATTTTAAAAGGGTTTCGTATTATGAAACTGTTGTTTTTTTATATTTTTACTTTTTAAAGAATCATATACTAATATGGTTCTAAATATATCTTATTTAAAGGAGAGGGTAGAAAATGGCTAATCAAAAAGATCAAAACAAAAATGATCAGAAAAACCAGAACAGCATCAAGGACAATGATGTTGAAGAAAGCGAAATCAAAGAAGATGGGGAAGTAGAAGAATTTGAGGAATTCGCTGAAGAGGATTTAAACTATGACGAAGGGATTTTTGAGGAGTTAGAGTTTGAGGATGAAGAAGCTCGAAAAGAATTAGAAAAGCTTAAAGCAGAAAAACTAAAACACAGAAGAGCTTTAAAAAAACTAAAATTCGAAAGGGAGGACTTATCTCCTAATGGATTAGACGTAGCAAAATTAATTGGATTTAATAACTACGCAAAACTAGTATTTTTATATGGGGGAACATCACTTTATCTGCCACAGCATGAAAAACTAGTCGAAAGAAAAAGAAGAGCGTATATATACAACGTCTATCTAGCATATGACTCAGACATGAAAAAAACAACTTCTGTATTTGGACTAAGTGAAAGCACAGTTAGAAGATACGTAGCAGATGAAAGAAAATATCAACTTAACAAGCTGATAAAAGAAAGAAAAAAACAAAACTAGAACATCAAAGCTCTAACAAAGAAACAAATCAAAACACAATTAAAATAGATAAAACAAAAGCAAAACATAAAAACTAGATTTATCAAAAGGACATAACAAATTTACTGAAGAAGATAAAACTTCTGTAAAAATGTTATGTCTTTTTTTATGCATTTTTTTTGGAATGAGCTATATACATAAAAGGTCAATTATAATATAATAAAAATAGCACGTTTCAAAAGGGGGAAATATTAATGTCAATATTAGACAGAATACTTAGCAAATCAGACGAAGCAGAAATAAAAAAGATTAACGCAATAGTAGATAAAATAGATGCTCAAGAAGAAAGATTCAAAGCAATGAGCGACGACGAATTAAAAAATATGACAAACATATTTAAAGAAAGACTAGCAAACGGAGAAACACTAGACGACATATTAGTAGAAGCATTTGCTGTAGCAAGAGAGGCTTCTTGGAGAGTACTTGGAATGAGACAGTACAGAGTGCAGCTAATAGGTGGGATAGTACTTCACCAGGGAAAAATAGCTGAAATGAAAACTGGGGAAGGTAAAACACTAGTTGCCGTAGCACCAGTTTACCTAAATGGTCTAACTGGAGAAGGGGTACACGTTGTAACTGTCAACGACTACCTTGCACAGCGTGACCTTGAAGAAATGGGACAGGTATATAACTTCTTAGGACTAACAACAGGGGTTATAATAGCTGATCAGACTCACGAAGAAAGAAAAGCTCAGTACGAAGCTGACATAATATACGGAACAAACAACGAATTTGGTTTCGACTACCTAAGAGACAACATGGCTAAAAGCAATGAAGAAAAAGTACAGAAAAAACTTAAATTTGCTATAGTCGATGAAGTTGACTCTATATTAATAGACGAAGCTAGAACACCACTTATCATAGCTGGTCAGGGAGCTGAAGGAACAGAAATATACAAAGTTGCCAATGCATTCTTAAAAACAATAGAAGAAGAAGACTACGAAAAAGATAAAAAAGAAAACACAGTAGCCTTCACAGAATCTGGTATCAAAAAAGCTGAAAAATTCTATGGAATAGAAAACATAACTCACATAGAAAACATGGAAATATTCCACGCTATAAACCAGGCTCTTAGAGCACACAAAATGATGGACTTAGACGTAGAATACGTTGTAAGAGATGGAGAAATACTAATAGTCGATGAATTTACAGGAAGGGTAATGCAGGGAAGAAGATTCACGGATGGACTTCACGAAGCTGTTGAAGCTAAAGAAGGCGTTGAAATAAAAGGTGAATCAAGAACAATGGCTACTGTAACATTCCAGAATTTCTTCAGATTATATGAAAAACTATCAGGAATGACAGGTACTGCTAAAACAGAAGAACAGGAATTTGAATCAATATACCACATGAACGTTGTTCAGATACCTACAAACAAACCAGTACTAAGAGCAGACTTACACGACAGAATATACAAAACAGAAAAACAGAAATATGCAGCTGTTGTTGAAGAAATAAAAGAGGCACACTTAACAGGACAGCCAATACTAGTTGGTACTGTATCTGTTGAAAAATCTGAAGAACTATCAGAATTACTTAAAAAACAGGGAATACAGCACAAAGTATTAAATGCTAAACAGGATAAAGAAGAAGCAGACATAGTATCTCAGGCTGGTAAGTTGGGAGCTATAACAATAGCAACTAACATGGCAGGTAGAGGTACAGATATAAAACTTGGTGCTGGAGATCCAGAAGAAGCTAAAAGAGTAAGAGAAGTCGGTGGACTTTATGTAATAGGTACAGAAAGACACGAATCAAGACGTATAGACAACCAGCTTAGAGGACGTTCTGGACGTCAGGGAGACCCTGGTAAATCAAGATTCTTCGTCAGTGTAGAAGACGAAATAATAAAACTATACGGTGGTAAAACTATAGAAAAACTTTCTAAAAAAATAACTCCAGACGAACATGGTGGTATGGAAAGTAAACAGCTTACAAAAACTGTAGAAAAAGCACAGAAAACAATAGAAGGTAAAAACTTCCAGACAAGAAAACAGGTACTTGAATACGACGACGTTATCAACGAACAGAGAAAAGTTGTATATGCAGAAAGAGATAAAGTACTTGATAATGCAGACATATCTGAAGAAATTCAGGAAATGATAAAAGAAAGAATAAGATTTGCTACAGAAAGATATTTAAGAGGAAAAGATAGAGATTTTGTAAAATATGTAGCTCATTTATACAACGAATTCGTACCATATAATACACTAATAATACCTGGTTGGGCAGATTTATCTCCAGAAGCTATAGCTAACCAGACTTATGCAATAGTTGAAAATATCTATAATCTTAAAAAGATGCTTATGGGAGAAGATATGGTAAAGGCAGAAGAAAGGGAAACACTTTTAACTGTTGTCGACAACTATTGGACATATCATATAGATTTAATGGATCAGATGAGACAGGGTATAGGACTTCAGGCATCTGCACAGAAAGACCCAGTTAAAGAATATACTGTTGAAGCTGGTAGAATGTACGACGAAATGAATATGAATATTAGAAGAGATACTTTAAAATATTTATTTGGTTTTGCCAGAGAAGCTCTAGGTCAGAAAGAGATAGATATGGATAACATAGAAACAGTTAGTGCTGAGGAATATACTCAGGTTGTTGAACCAGATGAAGCTCAGGTAGAAGCATTAGCTGAATATCTGAATTCACTAAGTGATGAAGAATATGCTAAAGTTTTAGAAGAGTTAGGAATAGATGCAGAACAGGATGCTGAAGGTAACTGGACAGTTAAAGAATAATATCATTGGGCTATCGCAAATATTTGCGGTAGTCCTTTTTTATTTCCACAGCTGTTGCTCTCCAGGCTTCAGCGCCTCACACTTTTATGTAACACATTTATAAGTTGTGAGGCGCTTGCAGAATTGTCGCTGCAACCAGCATGTGGAAATAAAGAACTACCTACAAAATATTTGCTTGATAGCCCTAATAATATTATTATTCTTTAATTGTTCAGTTCACGCAGCCATCTCTGTTAAATAAGCGGAGTAAAAAGGAACAAAACAATAATAGCTGTTGAATATATAATAAACAAATGCACAGAGGTAACACCACTAGCATTACAGAAAATGCTTTATTATGTACAGGGATTTTATATGGCTTTTTACAAAACAGAATTCTTTGAAAATGATTGTGAAGCTTGGGTACATGGACCTGTATACAGAGAAATATATAATCAGTTTAAAGAATACAAATATCATACAATAGAAATTAGAGATGAAATAAACTCAGAATTATTTACTGATGAGGAAATAGAAATATTAGATAGCATATGTGAAAACTTTGGATGCTATAGTGGAACAATGCTAGAATCATTTACACATGATGAAGATCCTTGGAAAATAACTAGAGGAGAATTAGACGAAAAAGAAAAATCTGATAAAATAATAGATAAAAAAATTATAAAAGAATACTTCACTAAAGTAATAGAAGAGTATAATATGAAAAAGCCTATGGATATAGGTAAATATTCGTATAAAATGTTTATGAAAGAAAAATTTAATATATAAGAAATGAAAAAGCTCCAATTTGCAATAGTTTAATATGTGTAAATGGAGCTTTTTATATACAATTAAATAGAATTAGATTTAGTAGGTTAAATTGGAATAATTAGAAAGCTATTTATGATTTTAGTTGGAATTAAGTATGTAAATAACGTATTAAATTGTTTAGAATTGGATGTAAAATAATAATCTAAAGTGTAAAAGTGGAATTTTTTACATGAAGTTGTAATAAAAGTTAAATGATATAGTAACAATATGCGATAATTAAAGGTACGAATAAGTTAACAAAATAACCGATAGGCTATAACGTATATCAAACTTAGATGAATTGTAAGTAAATATGACAAGAATTTTTAAAAAAATGTAAAATCGGGGACGAAAATGAGATAGAGTTACAAAAAGATTACAAAATGGTAACAAAAAATGCTGAAAAGTTACAAAGTGGTAACGAAAAAGAAAATTTATATAAAAGAAGTGTTAAGAAAAAATAAAAAACCTAAGCCGCAAGCCTTAGGTTCTTTTTCGAGCGGGCGAGAAAAAGTCATTTTCGCCGTTGGAAACGGGGAAAATGCGCAAAAAAACAGATACGGGTAAACCCGTACCTGCTTTTTTTGTGGAAGAAACAGGAAAAAGAGATGTTAGAAAATATCTAAATTTCCTATACGTAATTATACATTAAAAAACAAAAAAAGTCTATAAATTTGGTAAAAGGGGTTTACATGTTGTAATATTTAACGTATAATACGAATTATCACATTTGATATGCGAATGAAATAGAAAAGTCAAGAAAGAAAAAGTTAAGAAAATGTAACTTTTGTTTTGAAAAACTATTGCATGAGTATAAAAAATGTAGTACAATAAAACTGTGGAAGAATAAAGAATTGCGTCGAAAGAGCAAGAGAATAGAGAAAAAAAGAGATGTAACGAATAAAAAAGGAAAACGGAGGTAAAAAGATAATGAATAAGAAAAGATTATCAGTAGTAATGGCAGGAGCGATGTTAGCGAGTGCAGTAGCGCCAGTGATGGCAGCAGATGTTACTGCACAAACAATGCCAGCAGACCAGAGAGGTCTAGTAATGGAAGGTATAAGAAACTTAATGAAATCTAAAATGTTAGATGGAACAACTGATGTTGAAGATGATTCAGCATATGGATTTACAATAGTTGCAAAAGGTGAATCTGATAAAGATTCAACTGGAAAAATAAAAGTTGATTTACATAATAAATTATCTGATTTAAAAATAATAAAAGACTTAAAAGATAATGATGAGAAAACTATAAGAGTTTATGAAAAAGAAACAAGAGTTAATGAATACGGAAAATTAACTGATAAATACGCTAAAGATTCTCAGAAACCAGGTAGTGAAAAAGTTGCTACAGAAGCTGATTTAAATGCTTTACTTGGAGATTCAAACTCAGGTTTATATATAAGTAATAAATTTGTAGATAAAGTAGAAGCAATCGATGGAAAAGTTTCTAATGGTGTTAAAATAACTTTAAATGTATCTAAAGATGCAACTGCTGGTTCAACAGAAAAGAAAGAAATAGTATTAAAAGCTGGAGATAAATTATTAGATTTAACAAAACCAATGGATAAAGATAACCATCTTTTAGATTATACTAAAGATGAAGATGTTCAGAAATTTGATCATTTTGATGTTGTAAAAGTTGGTGGTGGAACAGCTACTGTAACTGAAGAATTACCAGGTAGAACTTTAGTTCAGGAAATAAACTTAGTAAAAGCTGCTGATGCAACAGATGCTTTCAAAGTAGAAGATTTATTCGATGGATTAATGTTAACTGAAAAAGGTACTGAACTATTCGAAACATATAAATATGATGAAAAAAATGAAGGTTTAGATTACACTTATGAACTTCAGACAGGATTACTTCCAGGTATATATGGATTCAATATAAAAGTTACAGATGCTGAAAACAACCAGAAACTAGTTAAAACTATAACTGTAAGAGGATTAAACAAAGATAACTTTGATATATTAAACTCTTGGTTTGTTAAAAGAGAATTCAATGTTGGTGTACTAGCTGGTGATAACAGATATGAAACAGCTGTAAAAATATCTAAAGAACAGGCAAAACTTGCAGGTGTTGAAGGAAGTAAAAATGCAATAGGTCATATAGTATTAGTAAATGGTGAAGCTTTAGTAGATGGACTTGCAGCAGCTCCTTTAGCTCAGAAATTAGGTAAAAATGGAAATGCAGCTCCAATATTATTAACTAAATCAAATACAATACCAAAAGAAACTTTAGCTTACTTAAAAGAATTAGTTAAAACTAATACAATAGCTGGGTTAGAAAATATACAGGTAAATATAGTAGGTGGAGAAGCAGTTGTTTCTAAAGATGTTGTTGATACATTAAAAGGTCTTGGATTTAAAGTTGTAAGACACGGTGGAGATAACAGAGAAGAAACTTCATTAGAAGTAATGGAAAACTTAAAAGATAGAAAAACTGTATATGTAGTAGGTGCAGAAGGTGAAGCTGATGCAATGTCAATAGCTCCAGTAGCTGCTACTAGTGGATCTATAGTTGTTGCTAAAAAAGGTGGATTATCTAAAGCTGCTTATAAAGAAATAGAAAGATCAAAAGCTAATGTAGTAATAATAGGTGGAGAAGCTGCTGTATCTAAAGAAGAAGAATCTAAATTAAAAGAAATAGCTAAAGAAAACAAAACTTCTGTGGAAAGAGTTGCTGGTAAAAATAGACAGGCTACAAATGCTGCTATAATAGAAAAATACTACAATTTAACTAAGACTACTAATTTAGTAGTAGCAAAAGATGGACAGAATAATAAAATGGAACTAGTTGATGCTTTAACAGCAGCAAACTTAGCTTCTCAGAAAAAAGCTCCAGTAGTTTTAGCTACTAATAAATTATCAGATGACCAGTTAAATGAAATAAATAAGAAGGCTGCTAATGCAGAAGCTTTATATCAGGTAGGATACGGAGTAAACAGAACAGTTGTTACTAAACTTGCTGAATTACTTGGATTACCAAAAGTTATAAAATAATTTAAATTGAAGATAAGTTTTTAGAGGCGGAGATTTTTTAATCTCCGTTTTCTTTTTACAAAAATAGTCTTGCTTTTGTAAGACTATTTTTGTGTTAAAAAACTTATACAAACGTATGTTCTTGATATATAGTAAGTTTTATCTTATAAAATTTTAAATTTTTATCTCTAATACCTTTCTTAAGTTTAGAAATTCAAATAAAAAATATTTTTATAGTGAGATTGTAATAAAAATAAGATATCTTTTTAATATTTAAAAGAACGAATGTTCTCTCGTGGATAAATTTACAAAAATAGGCTTACAAAAGCAAGCCTATTTTTGGTTTTAAACATATAAATTTAAATATTTATATAATTTTATTAAATTTCCTCAAAAAATATATCTGTTAATTCAACTTTTGTAATGTCTAAATCATCATTTATATCATTAATTTCATTAGAATAAAAATCTATATAGGCATCTAATTGAAGTTTTAAAATTGCTTCATTATTAGGATTATAAAGAAATTCTTCATTAGAATTATCTATACTTGAATCATACAAAGGGTCTTTATAAAGTTTTGTATATTCTATGGTGTTTGATATTTCAATACTTATCATATATTCTGATTCATTTATTTTTTCAAAATCTATACTTTTAATTTCAATATCTTCATTTATATAATCTAACTGAATACTTGCATCATAAGGATAATCTTCAGAAAATGACACAGATTTATCAAATAAATATAATTCTATTTCTTCTTTTAAGTTTATGTTTTCCATTATATTTATGAATATTGGATCATTAATTTTCATATTTACTAAAATTTCTTCAATTGCACTCATAATTAATATCCTTTCTAATTATAGTTAAATATTAATTGTAAAAATAGATAAAACGGAGATTAATAAATCTCCGTTTTACAATAATATAAAAATTTATTTTTAAAAAATTAGTTATTTAATCCTAATTTAGTTACAACTTTTTCCATTACTGTTCTAGCTACACCATTACCTATCTGGTATACAGTTCCATCTACAGATTTATTAGAGTTTAATACTAACTGATTTAACTGTTCATCAGATATTTTATCTGTTGCTAGTACTATTGGAGCAGCTGGATTTGTTGCTGCATTTGATGAAGCAAATATAGCAGCTGGTAAAGCATCTACTAATTCAGATTTATTTCTCTGACCATCTTTTGCTATTAATGCGTCTTCAAATCCTTTGTGATATTTTTTGATTACTAATGCATTAGTTTCAAATCTATTTTTACCATTTAATCTTGAAACAGATCCATTATCAACTAGTTCTTTTAAAGCATCTTCTGTTGATTTTGGAACTACACCTTCTCCACCAACTATTTCTACTTTATTGTATTCAGATACTTCATTTACACCTACAGTAGATAAACCTTTATCTGATTTAGAAACTATTATAGGTCTTCCTTTTTTAGCTGCTGTAGCTGCTATTGACATAGCATCAGCTTCACCATTAGCACCTACTAAAAATGCTTCAGTTGCATTCATTTTATCAGCTACTGCTAATGAAGTTTCTTCTCTGTTATCTCCAGATATTCTTTTAACTTTTACCCCTATTTCTCTTAATTCATTTACAACTGAATTAGATACTACAGCTTCTCCGCCTATTATTGTCACTGTAACGTTTTTTAAGTTTCCAACAGTAGTATTTCCTATTAACTCTTTCATAAAAGCTTTTGTTTCTTTAGGAAGAGTGTTTTCAGCTGTTAATAATATAGGTGCATTCATCTGTTTTGCATATGGTGCTGCTGCAAGTCCGTCTACTAATGCATTTCCATTTACTAATACAAGATTAGTATTATCTGCATATACACCATTCCGGTTATGATACTGGCTATCTCCAGCTATATAAGTTTTAGCTATTTCAACAGCTGTTGCATATCTATTTTCTCCTGCTAATAATTCAACATTAGCTTTTCTATTATATAACCATTTTCTTAAAGTTGATATTTTATTTATGTGTAATGAATCTCCTAAAACTTTAACTATATGTCTAGCTCCATTAGCATCTACTAAAGTAACAACAAAATATCTTTCTGTACCTTTTCCTTCTTTAACAACATCTACACTTTGAGTCGTAGCTGTATTTCCGTCATTTTCAAGTAATTTAACAGCATTCATTAATTCATGACCTTTTTCTGTTAACATGAATCCATCGTATAAATCATCTACTTTTACTGTATAGTTCATATCACCATTTAATATTTTAACTTCATGAACTAATTTAGCATTTTTACCAGCTATTGAAACTGGATCTTTTGAACCTTCTTTTTTTGCAGCTTCAAATCCTGCAATATTCCCCTGTACATACGCTTTATCAACGCCATTGTATGAAACAGAATCACCTTTAACTTCTGCAAGTACATTACCTTTTGCATCTACTGGTTTACCGAATGTTAATTTATCAGTTCCAACAGCACATTCTATTTTATTAAATTCTCCATTTGAATTTTTTGAACCTAATGTAACAACAACTTTAGAATCATTTTCTTTTAATTCTAAATTAGTTACCCAGCCCTCTGTTACAGCTTTAGATAATCCTGGATATTTTGTTATAGCATCAGCTTTTTTGTCTTCTGCTGCATTATTAAAAGCTTTAACATCAGCTACTAAGTCAGCAAAATCTTTAGCTTCGTATTTTATATTTTCACCATTAACTACATCTTTAGAGAAGAATTCTCCATTTTTTTCTATGCTTCCTAATTCATATACCTTTACTGTATATATTCTAGTAGCATCTAATTTCTTTAATACATTTGCATCAGAGTACACTTTTATTTTTTTGTTATCTGATAAAGTATATTCAGTTGCTGATACATTAGATATTGATACATCTTTTCCACCTTCATCTAATATAGAGAATCTATATACTGATTTTCCTGCTTCAACATCTGTTGCATGGTATTTTTTAGAGTTCATTAATGTTTCTAATTTATCTATTAATAATCCCATTTTTCCATGTGTTGTTTCTGCTGTTTCTGCTAACACTGGCGCTACTGCACTCGCTAACATCGCTCCTGCCATTACTACTGATAATCTTTTCTTATTCATTATCTTTTTACCTCCGTTTTCCTTTTTTATTCGTTACATCTCTTTTTTTCTCTATTCTCTTGCTCTTTCGACGCAATTCTTTATTCTTCCACAGTTTTATTGTACTAACGCGCACTCCCTAAAATATAAACTTAAAAAAGTTTATCAGTTTTAAATATTAATAAAAAATATATGGACACTATTTGAATAGTAATCAAAATGTATCGATTAATAATATAAAATGTATCAATTTATAGTAAATATAGAAAATATATAGTTAAAATGTATCGATTTATGTTATTACATAAATAATAGTAGTTAAAATGTATCAATTTATGTTATTATATAAATAATAGTAGTTAAAATGTATCGATTACTCTAATAATCATCTAAGTTAAATTGAATCGATACATTTTAAATAACTTTATTACGAAAAGAGGAGTAATTATGGATATAAATAAATTTTTTGAAGGAGTAGATATTGAGTGTAAAGAATCTAGTGACACATTACCTAGAGATCTTTGGGAGACATACTCAGCATTTGCAAATACAAAAGGTGGTACAATATTTCTTGGAGTAAAAGAAAAGAATGGTGAATTTTCAGTATCTGGAGTAAAAAGTGTAGACAAGGTAGTTAAAGAATTATGGGATAATTTAAATAATAGTAAGAAAGTTAGTGCGAATATTATCTCTGACAGAGATGTGATAATTGAAGATATTGATGGAAAAAGTATTATCAAAATAGTTGTTCCTAGAGCTGATAGGAGAGATAAACCTGTATTTATTGGTGAAAATCCATACAATGATAGCAAACACTCTGGTACATTTAGACGAAATCATAGCGGAGACTATAAATGTAGTAGACAAGAGATTATTAGGATGATTGCTGATTCAAATGATATTTCGCAAGATAGTGTTGTTTTGGAAGGATTTACAATAAATGATTTAAATTTAGACAGTATTAATAGTTATAAAAATAGGTTAGAGAGCAAAAATTCTTCTCATCCATGGCTTGCTCTTGATTTAAAGAACTTCTTGTATAAAATTGGAGCTTATGGAAAAAATAGGTCTAATAATACAGAAGGTGTTACATACGCAGGTCTTTTAATGTTTGGTGAAGAAAGAGAGATTTGTGATGAGTTTCCTAAGTATTTTCTAGATTATAGAGAAAAAAGCAGTGATTCTAGTTTAAGATGGGAAAATAGAATAACATCAAGCGATGGACTTTGGAGTGGAAATATTTTTGATTTTTATTTTAAGGTAGTAAATAAATTGACTTCTGATTTGAAAGTTCCTTTTAAGTTGGTCAATGGTGTTAGAAAAGATGATACTGAATTACACGAAGCACTTAGGGAAGCACTTGCAAATACTTTAATTCACACAGACTATAGAGTTGAGAGAGGGATTGTTATTGAAAAAGGGGAGAACTATTTCAAATTTTCTAATCCTGGTACTTTGCGAATTAGTATTGGTGAGGCTTTAAACGGTGGAATTAGTGATCCTAGAAATGAAAATATTTTTAAGATGTTTAATTTGATTGGTGTTGGTGAAAGAGCTGGATCTGGTATAGAAAAAATTCAAAAGGCTTGGAACGACGAGAATTGGATTAGTCCTCAGCTAGACGAAAACTTTGCTCCAGATAGAGTGGAGCTTTTGTTAAAGATGGAAAATAATAATGTAGCTGATAATATAGAAAATAATACTAATACTATTGTAGATAATCTTTCAAATATTGATAATAAAGTAAATAATAGAGAAATTTTAAATGATGTGTTTCTAAGTAGTTTTACGGATGATGAAATAAAAGTACTAGCATTGGCAAGTGTAAATAACAGTATAAATAATACAACAGTACAAAATCTTCTAGGTAAAAATTCTAAAGAGGTACATAGCATTTTAAAAAATTTAGTTAGACGAAATGTATTTAAAACATCAGGGCTTGGAAGAGGCGTAGAGTACAAACTTAATAAAAATATTAAAAATATAATTGATAGTAAAAACTTTGACTTTAATAAATTAGAGAAAAACTCTTTGAGTGATGAACAATTAAAAGTTATTGAACTTATTAAGGAGAATGGATTTATTTCTTCTAAAATAGCTACTGATAGGCTAGGTATTAGCAAGAGAAAGTCTGTTATTATTTTTAATTCTTTAATTGATAAAGGAATTATTGACAGAATTGGAGCTGGCTCAAGCACTAGATATGTTTTAAAAGAAGAAAATGAAAAATAGAGAACGTATGTTTGTAGTAGGTTACAAAGTCAAAAATAGACTTACAACAGCAAGCCTATTTTTGACTTTTTTTGTATACTTTTAAAACTTTTGAAATAATGTAAAAGAAAAGACGAGGAAAATTTCCTCGTCTTTAGTATGTAAATTTAATTATTTACTTTTAATTATCTGTTAGTTAAGCCTAAGTTTTCAGCTATAGTTTTAACAACATCTCTTGCTACACCATGTCCTACCTGGTATAATGCAAATGATTTTTTAGCGTTTAATTCTAATGCATTTTCCTGTTCTTTAGATAATTTATCTGTAGCAAGTACTATTGGAGCATCTTTTTTAGCTGCCATATTTGCTGCTGCTAATGCGTCAACTAATTCCATTTTGTTTCTCTGTCCATCTTTTGCTACTATAACGTTTTTAGCTTCTCCTATATAAGAACCTTTGTAGAATTTCTTGATTATTTCTGCATTTGTAGCTTTTCTGTTTGCTCCAGCTATTCTCTGAACACCTTCAGCTTCAGCTTTTATTGCATTGTAATCTGCTTTAGATACTACAGATTCTCCACCTATTATAGTAACTTTTTTACCTTTTAATTCATATGTTGCATCTTCTGAGATTCCACCATTTTTAGCTACTACTATTGGAAGTTCTTTTTCTGCAGCTACTGATGCTATTGACATTGCATCGGCTTCACCCTGAGCACCTACTACGAATACTTCATCTTTATCATTCATTGCATCTAATACTTCTAATGAAGTTTCTTCTCTGTTGTCTCCATCGTATCTTACTACGTCAAATCCTAATCCTCTTAACTGTCTTTCTAATCCTTTAGATAAAACAGCTTCTCCACCTACTAAGTGTATTTTAGCTGATTTTTCTCCACCTACTAAATGGTCTGCCATTAATTCTTTTAAGAATTTATATGTAGCTGTTGGTAATTTGTCTGCTTCTGTTAATAATACAGGAGCTTCTTCCTGTGCTGCTAAAGGAGCTGCAGCAAGTCCATCTACTAATGCGTTTCCATTTACTAATACTATATCATCTATTTTTTTAGTAGCAGACTGAGGATTTTTTACACCTTTTATTCCAGCGTATTCTTTTGCTATTTCTACTGCTGTTTCATATCTGTTATCTCCTGCTAATACGTCAACTCTAGCTTTTGCATTAACCATCCAAGCAGTTACTCTAGCCATGTTCTGTTTATCTGTTCCTGTTATAGTATATAATTCTTCAGATAAACCATTAGCTGCTTTTTCTCCTAATTTTACTTCAACTTTATATCCGTTGCTGTATTTCTTTAATTTATTTAATATTTCAGTTTCAAGATTTTTTAATGCTTCTTCATCTTTATCTAAATTACTATTAACTGTGTAGTATTCACCACTTTTATCACTTATAACTATTTTAACATCTCTACCTACAGAAACAGATTCTTTTAACATTGTGAAGAATTCCTGTCCTTTTTCTGTTAAGAATAATCCATCATATAAATCTGTTAAATCATAGTTATATCCACCAGGAGTTATTGTATATTCTTTTACTAATTCTGAAGATAAAGCTATGTGTCCATCTCCTACTAATACATCAGTTGGAACAAATCCGTAGAAGTCTTCTATTGCTACTGGATTATCGCAATCTAATAACTGAGCTTCATTAGTCTGAGCTTCATCAGTATAGTATGATAAAGTTTTCCAATCTTTACCAGCTCCAGTTGTGAATTTTAATTCTACATCTCCAGGTTTTATTGTCATTGTATCCTGTTCATCTAGTCCAGGTATTTTTGTATCTTTAACAAATTTTATAGTGAATTCTTTGCTTATTTCATCATATTTAGCATATTCAACTATTTTTTTATACTGGTCATCTACTACTGGTTTATTATTATTATCTTTTTTACCTGCTGAATAGAATACTTTGTTTGCTAATTCTTTTAATTCAGCTTCTGTATAAGTTTCAAATGCACCTTCTTTGTATTCGTAGTGATATAATTTACCATCAACTTCTTTAAATCCTCTTGAGTATACTCTTACAACATCTCCAGCATCTAAAGTTCTGAATACTTTCTGCCAATCTTCCTGACTAGATTTTTCTGTTAATCCTGTATCTACTTTGTTTACATATATTTTATATACAGACTGATTTCTTACATCTGGTTTTCCTGCTGGTGCATTCTTTTTATCATTTGCGAATAAATTTTTCTGCACTAATTCTCTTAATTCTTTCTGAAGTAGACCAGTTTCATTTGCTGATACTTCACTCTTCTGCACTTCTGCTGCCATCACTGGCGCTACTGCACTCGCTAACATCGCTCCTGCCATTACTACTGATAATCTTTTCTTATTCATTATCTTTTTACCTCCGTTTTCCTTTTTTATTCGTTACATCTCTTTTTTTCTCTATTCTCTTGCTCTTTCGACGCAATTCTTTATTCTTCCACAGTTTTATTTGACGGAATGAACACAACCACAAACTTTAATTTGAAGACAGAATATTAAACAAACCCCAGAACAACCTATTTTCATAATATTTCATACAAAAAATATGAAATATTATGAAAAAGTGATATTATATATAATATAAAGCAAAATAATATTCAACTAAAAATAAACTACAAAGAAGGTGAAAATATATGAAAGAATTTATACGAATAGTAGGTATAACAATAGAAGGAATAAAAAACGTATGCTACGGATCTATAAAAATCAATAGTTTAAATGAAATAGAAAATAACAATTTTTTAGAATCTGGATCTATTCTTGGGATTTATGGACAAAATGGTTCTGGAAAATCAACAGTACTTGAAGCCACAGATATTTTAAAATCTATACTAGAAGGAAAAAAACTTCCTGATTACATAGGAAGTATGATTAATACAAGTACAAATAAAGCGAAATTAGAATATAATTTTTATGTAGATTGTGATGAATTCAAAGGATTAGTAGATTATAACTTTGAAATTATTCAATCTAAAGATGAGTTTTCTGATGATAAGAATAGTACTAAATATATTATAGATTATGAAAAATTGACACTTAAAAAATTTAAAGATGGTAAATGGATTAGAAAGAGAACTTTATTTGAAGCTAATTCTGGAAAAATTACTTATTCAAAGATTAAAAAAACTATATCAAAAGATACAATGATGTTTTCAGACGTATTGTATGGACTAAATCCAGACGCGTCATTAATATTTGGAAATGGTGCAAAAGATAGAATAGCTGAAGAAATGGCAAGTAAAGATGATAAAGATTTACTTTGGGCTGTTAGAATACTTAAATATTTTTCTGTTAGAGATTTGATTATAATAAAAAATGATGCAATGGGAAGCATATATCTTGATAAATTTGTTTCACTTAATTTATATTTACAGGATAGTGAAAAATTAAAAAGGGGAAGGATAGCAATTAATTTATTTGAACCAAATATTTTACCAATAAATGTATTTGAAGATGTCAAAAGCGTAGTTAAACAGATTAGCATTATTATAAAATCTCTTGTTCCTTCTCTTGAAATAGGAATTGTAAATGAGAAGAATCAGCTTACAAAAGATGGTGAAGAAGGAATTAGTTTTGAATTAGTTAGTATAAGAGATGGAAAAAATATTCCGCTTGTATATGAATCAGAAGGTATAAAACGAATTATATCTATAACAAGTGCACTTGTTGCAGCATATAATAAAGAATCTGTTTGTTTGATGGTTGATGAGTTTGATTCAGGTATACATGAATATTTACTAGGAGAAATATTAAGTATATTCAATGATTCGGCAAAAGGTCAGTTTATATTCACTTCACATAATTTAAGACCACTTGAAAAACTTCCATATAAGTCTATTATTTTTACAACTGTTAATCCAGATAATAGGTATATTTATCTTTCTGGAGTAAACTCAAATAATAATATTAGGGATTTTTATTATTCTGCAATATTACTTGGTGGTCAGGAAGAAGATATATATAGCGAAACTAGAGATTATAGGATAGAAAAAGCATTTAGAAAGGCAGGTAAACTTTATGGTAAAGAAGAAAATTAAACCTAAGAAAAAAGTCTTTCTGCTTATGGTTGAAGGAAAAAGTGATAGAGTAGCATTAAAACCTATAATTTCAGAACTTATAAACGATACAGTATTCTTTAAGGTTGTAGGATGTGATCTTTCTTCAAATAATTCTAAAGAATATAAGAGTAAAACTCTTGTTGAGTTAATAGAAATAGAACTTCAGTTATTTTTATTTGAGAATAGAGGAATTTCAAGGGATGATATAGAGAAAATAGTAGTAATATCAGATACTGATGGATGTTATGTTCCAGATGAAGCTGTATATTATTCTGAAATAGATGGAGAACTTAGATATGAAGATGATGGAATATATACAAATAATGTAGAAAATATTAGAAAAAGAAATAAGTTTAAATCAAATAAACTTGAACCAGTTATAAAAGGTGAAAAGTGCGGAGATATTCCATTGGAAATTTATTATTTTTCTTGTAATTTAGACCATGTTATTCATGGTGAGAGAAATATGGATGGCTCTAAAAAAGTAGGTTCAGCTGAAGATTTTGCAGATTCTTATGATGGTGAGGAAGAAAAGTTTGTTGAATTTATAGATGAGTTTGGAGAAGAGAAGAAGTTTTCAGCCTCTTGGAACTTTATAAAAAAAGGTCTCAATTCTTTGTTAAGATATTCTAATATGAATGTTTTCTTTATAAATAATATAGAATATTTTAATAGTGAAGCTAAAGAAATAATTTCTAAGTGTAATGAATAGTTAGATTTAGATAAAAACAATTATACAGAACATATGTTTTTGTAGTAACATTAAAACAAAAATAGACTTACAAAAGCAAGTCTATTTTTGTTTTTTAGGCTTTGTAAAAAAGAAAAGACGAGATAATAACCTCTCGCCTTTAGATTTTATATCAACTTGTAGTTAGTTTAAATTTAATTATTTTGCTAATCCTATTCTTGTAGCTATCTGTTTTAATACATCTCTAGCAACACCATGTCCTACCTGATATACATAAACACCATTTCTATTAGCTTTCTTTTCTAATGCATTAACCTGTTCATTAGACATTTTGTTAGTAGCTAATACTATTGGAGCATTATCTTTAACTGCTAATGAAGTTGCTGTTAAAGCATCTATTAATTCAGATTTATTAGTCTGTCCATCTTTAGATAATACTACTCTCTGTATATAGTTAGAAGCAAATCTATCTATAACTTTAGCATTTGTAGCTTTTCTATTTGAACCAGCAACTCTATCTACAGATACTTTTTCTTCTTTTAATTTAGCTTCTGTTTCTCCAGATACTACTGTTTCTCCACCTATTATTGTAGCAGATTTAGCAGAAACAAATTTTCCACCTTTTAAGTAGTCAACTGTTGAATCAGATAATCCTTTTCTTGATTCAACTATTATAGGCTGTTTTTTCTGAGCTGCAACTGAAGCTATTGACATAGCATCTGCTTCACCATCTGCACCTACTATGAATGCATTTTTAACATCAACATCATTATCCTTTTCTATTAGCTTAGCTACTGCTAATGAAGTTGCTTCTCTATCTTCTCCACCAGCTCTTACTACTCTTACACCTATAGATTTCAACTGATTAACTACGTTCTGAGATATAACTGCTTCTCCACCTACTAAGTATACTGTTACCTGATCTAAAGAACCAACTGTCTGATGTTTTACTAATTCTTTCATGTACTGTAAAGTAGCTTTTGGTAAAGAGTTAGTTTCTGTTAATAATATTGGAGCAACATATCCATCGAATGGTATATTTCCTATTTTATTAACAACTGAAGCTGCTAGAGGAGCTGCTGCTAATCCATCAACTAGAGCATTTCCATTTACTAATACTATGTTTCCATTTAATGCTACATCTTCTATTTTAGCATTTTCTTTTGCAACTTTAACTGCTGTTTCATATCTATTTGTTCCGGCTAATACTTCAACAGATGCCTGTCCACGTTTCATCCAAGTATTGAATATTTCTAACTGTCCTTTGTTGTTTGAAGATATAGTTATGACATTTTTTTCATATTTATTAGTTGTTGGATTTGTATTTACAAATTCCATATCAAATGTGAATATACCATTTTTAGATGTTTTAACATCTGCTACACTTACATATAACCCATCATTTTTAACAGCATTAGCTTCTTTAACTTTATCTAATAATTCCTGACCTTTTGAAGTTAATAATAAACCATCATATAAGTCTGATAACTTCACATTAACTTTACTATCTGCATCAGAAACTGTTAATCTAGCTACAACTTTTTCATCTATTGGATCACCTTTTTTAATTGTTTCTGTTGAAACTACAGGTTTGAAAGTAGCTAAATCACTCCAGTCAGACTGAGGTGTTCTTCCGTCTAACACATCACCATTTACATCAACTGGTTTAGAGAAATCCAATTCTTTATCTCCTGCTTTAAAAGTAACTGTTTCTAATTTAGTTTCATCAGCTGCTTTTCTAAGTTCTACTGTTAAAGTTTCTCCATCGAAATCCATAGAGTATATAGCTGGATAATTTTCTTTATTCGCTTTGAATTTATCTGCTGCTTCTTTTAAAGATGCTTTATTAAATGTTTTTTCAGTTTCAGTTACTTTATCTTCTAATGCAAAGTGGTAGTATTTACCATTTTTTTCTACATAACCACCATTTACAACTTCTATAACTGTACCTACTGGTGCAGCATTTATAGCTTCTTCCATTTTTGGTATAGATTCAACTGTATAGAACTGTTTAACATCTAGTCCTTTACCCATCTGAACATAGAATACACATTCTCCTGCAAATTCTTTATTTACAGCTTCATTTGCGAAAGTCTTAGATAGCATTAACTCTCTTAACTCTTTTATTAATAATCCTCTGTTTGATCCATTTACTTCATACTGAGGAGTTGCTGCAAGAACTGGCGCTACTGCACTCGCTAACATCGCTCCTGCCATTACTACTGATAATCTTTTCTTATTCATTATCTTTTTACCTCCGTTTTCCTTTTTTATTCGTTACATCTCTTTTTTTCTCTATTCTCTTGCTCTTTCGACGCAATTCTTTATTCTTCCACAGTTTTATTGTACGGAGTGCACGACCACCACCCCAAAACACAAATTCAAGCATCAAAATAGAAAATGTAGGAAAGTAGGGGTAAAAAGAAAACAAAAAAAGACCAAGAAATATATAGGTCTAATATCAAACTATGGTATAATAATTTTGGGAATCACAAATGAGAGTGGCTTGGTAGGAACTTACTTTCAAAGAATTTATTTTCTGCGAAAGGGGGTGAGTACCATGGAAAATTTTATCAAAATGTTTTTGACTATGATTTTTATACCAATTTTGGTTAATGTTATATCTAATTTAATTACAGACATGATAAAAGCCCACTCTTCAAAGTTTGGCGACGACGAAAGTGGGCTTAACTCTTCTAAAGAAGAGTAAATATATCATTTTCTGCTGAGTCACTTATGTGATTCCTTTTTCTATTTATATTATACCATATTTTCTAGCTTTTAAGCATATTTTAAAATTATAAATCTATAATATAAAAGAACATATGTTTGTGATAAGTTTGAAAGACAAAAATAGACTTACAAAAGCAAGCCTATTTTTGTCTTTTTTGTTTTTGTAAAAATAAAAGACGAGGAAAAATTCCCTCGCCTTTAATTTTTATATCAACTTGTAGTTTGTTTAAAGTTAATTATTTTGCTAATCCAACTCTTTCAGCTATTGTTTTTAATACATCTCTAGATACACCATGTCCTACCTGGTACACATATATTCCTGTTCTCTGAGCTTTCTTTTCTATAGCATTTATCTGTTCATTAGCTAATTTATTTGTTCCAAGTACTATTGGAGCATTATGTTTTACTGCTAATGATGTTGCTGTTAATGCATCTATTAATTCTGATTTGTTGTTCTGACCATCTTTTGATATTACTATCTGTTTTAATCCACTATGAGCAAATCTATTTATAACTTCTGCATTTGTTTTCTGTCTATTTGAACCAAATACTCTATCTACAGATATTTTTTCAGCTTTTAAAGTTTCTTCTGTAGCTTTTGATACTACGCTTTCTCCACCTATTATTGTAACTGATTTTTTATCATTAGAACTTTCATTTTTCCAATCTTTTAAAGAATCTATAGCGTCTTCTGATAATCCGTGATTAGATTCTACTATTATTGGCTGTTTCTTTTCAGCTGCTACTGATGCTATTGACATTGCATCTGCTTCACCATTTGCTCCTACTAAGAATGCATTTGAGAAATCTGCTCCTTTACCATCTTTTCTCATTACTTCTGCTACTTTTAATGAAGTTTCTTCTCTATTTGCTCCACCAGCTCTTACTACTCTTAATCCAAGATCTTCTAACTGATGTTCTAAGTTTCTAGAAAGAACAGTAGTTCCACCTACTAAGTATACTGTTACTTTATCTAAATGCTGTACCTGCTGTCTTCCTATTAATTCTCTTATATATTCTTTTGTTGCTTTTGGTAATTCATCAGAACCAGTTAATAGTATTGGAGCAACTTTTTGTTCTGACATTGGTTTATTCTGGCTGTAATCTTTATTCCATACTGAAGCTGCTAAAGGTGCTGCTGCAAGTCCATCTACTAATGCATTTCCATTTACTAATACTATATTTCCATTTCTAGCTACACTATCTATATCTGCATTTTCTTTAGCAACTTTAACAGCTGTTTCATATCTGTTATCTCCTGCTAATACTTCTACCTGAGCTTTTGCATCTACCATCCATTTTTTGAATAAGTTTAACTGAGCTTCATTGTTTGTAGTTATTTTTACAACTTTTTTGAATGTTTTGTTAGTTGTAGGGTTCTGGTCATAGAAGTTTATAGCTAAAGTGTATAAACCGTTAGCTTCTTTGTTTACTTTACCTACTGAATATTTATATCCATCATTTTCATCAGCTTTACATAATTTAGCTCCATCTAATAATTCCTGACCTTTTTCAGTTAATAAAAGACCATCGTATAATTCTGATAGTTTGAAGTTTACTACTTCATCAGCATTAGATATTGTTACATTTGCTAATAAAACTTTTGGTAAATCTGTTCCTTTAGCGATATCTATAGTCTTACCAGCTTCTTTGTATGAAGCTAAATCTGACCAGTCAGACATTTCATTTCTTCCATCTATTAAATCTCCATTTTTATCTAATGGCTTAGTGAAATCAACTCTTTTATCTCCTTCTTTGAAAGTTAATGTCATTAATTTATCTTCTGCTTCAGCTTTTCTAGTTGTAACTGTTAATACTCCTTCTTTTGCATCATAATCCATAGCATATACAGATTTATATTTAGAAGTAGTAAAGTTATCAGCTTCTTCTTTTAAAGAATCTTTTGTATATGTATCATCTTTGTATGTATCTACAAGAGAGAATGCATAGTATTTACCGTTTTTTTCAACATGTCCTCTATCAAATACTTTTACAGTTGTTTTAGCAGGTGCAGATTTTATAGCTTCTTCTAATGCTTTTATTCCTGCTTCACTAACATCATAGAACTGTTTAGTTCCTATTTCTACTACGTATATAGACTGTCCTCTATAATCAGCATTATGCTGATTATTTACACTTTCATTTGCAAATACTTTTGATGTTAATAAGTTTCTTAAATCTCTTATTAAAAGACCTTTGTTACTTCCATTCACTTCATATGATGGAGTTGCTGCCATCACTGGCGCTACTGCACTCGCTAACATCGCTCCTGCCATTACTACTGATAATCTTTTCTTATTCATTATCTTTTTACCTCCGTTTTCCTTTTTTATTCGTTACATCTCTTTTTTTCTCTATTCTCTTGCTCTTTCGACGCAATTCTTTATTCTTCCACAGTTTTATTGTACTAGCGCGCGACGCAAACACCCCCGACCACAAACTCCATTACAGAAAGACTATATAAATGTAAGAAAAAGACAAAAAAACACATAAAAAATAGTCTTACAAAAATCAATCCCAACAAGAACAGATGTTTTTTATCTAAAATCATTCATTATATGATTAATAAATTTCAAAATGAGTACTAAAAAATGATATAATTAAAATAGATTACATAACTAAACAAAAATACTTATTTAAATAAAGAAAATCAAAAAATATATTTCAAAGGAGGGAGCACACATGGATATATTTGAACTTATAGAAATAGGTGAAAATAGTGAGATAGAATTCAAAAAAGCGAAAAATAGTGTTCCAAAAGACTTGTGGGAAACATATTCTGCAATGGCTAACACAAACGGGGGAACAATTGTGTTAGGAATAGAGGAGAGATTTGACAAAGATGAAAAGTTTGACATATCTGGAGTTGAATCTGTAGAAAAAATGTTAAAAGATTTTTGGAGTACTATAAATGGTAATAAAGTAAATAAAAATATATTAATGGAAGAAAATGTTGAAGTAATAAATATAAATCATAAAAAAGTTATAAAAATTGAAGTTCCAAGAGCTAGTTATATAGATAAGCCTATATATTTGAACAATAATCCGTATAATGGAACTTATAAACGAAATTATGAAGGTGATTATAAGTGTTCACAAGATGAAGTCAATGCAATGTTTAGAGATGCTTCGGAAAAAGGATTCGATTCTTCAATTTTGGAGTACTATGATATGGATGATCTTGATATGCCAACTGTAAATCGGTATAGAAATAGATTTTCTGTTATAAATCTTAACCATGCTTGGCATAATTTATCTGATGAGGAGTTTCTTATTCAATTAGGTGCTATGGATAAGGATAGAAAGACTAAAAAAGTTTGGCTGACAGTTGCAGGTCTTTTGATGTTTGGGAAAAGTGTTAGTATCAGAAGTTATTTTCCTTATTTTGATTTAGACTATCTAAAAATGGTAGATGTGGATGAGGATTTGAGATACAATGAAAGATTTACAATCGACGGAAGATGGGAGAGCAATCTGTTTAATTTCTTTACTATAGTTATAAATAAGTTGTCCGAGGATATTCCAATTCCATTTAAGTTAAACGGGATAACAAGAATTGATGATACCCCTGTTCATCGGGCAATACGTGAAGCCTTTGTAAATGCTATTGTTCATGGGGACTATTCTGTTCAGGGAACTTTAAGAATTAAAAAGTTTAAAGATAGGTTTGAATTTTATAATCCTGGTTGCTTGAAGATTCCTGTTGCTGATATTTACAAGGGTGGAACTAGTAAATGTAGAAATCCATTTATTCAGAAGATGTTTAGAATGATAGGATTTGGTGAGAATATAGGTTCAGGATTTTTCAAGATATTAAAAGCTTGGAAAGAGCAGCAGTGGGCAGTTCCTATACTAGAAGAAAATTTTGCCACAAATGAAGTTGTGCTAAAACTGAACATGATCTCTTTGGTTCCAGAGGTATATATGGGAAAATTGAAAGAGATATATGGAAGCAGTTTAGATTCATTGAATGCAGATGAGATAAAAATTCTTGTGACAGCTATAACTGAGGATGAGGTAACTAATGCAAGGATGCAGTGTGTTACAGATTTACATCCTAATGACATTACGGATATGCTTAGAAGTATGGTGAATAGGGGATTATTGATAGAAGAAGGATTTGGAAGAGGTAAGAAGTATATGATAAATGAGGAATTCAGCTGTGAAGAGAGTGATTCTAGCTTAGATGTTGTAGAAGATGAATCCAAAGGGAAAGACGTTGATAATTATGAAATTATTTTAGTTAATTCAAAACTTAATGATGTTGAGAGAGATATTTTAAATATTATTAAATGTAAAGGATTTACAACAACTAAGATTAATACAGAAAGTTTAGAAATTAGTCAATATAAAAGCATTAGATGTTGTAATAATCTTATTGAAAAAGGAGCTATTAAAAAAGAAGGTAAAGGTAGAAATGTCAAATATGTATTAGTTAATCAATAGTGTATGCAAGGATTATATTTTAATCGTTTGATTTGTCAAACAATTATGCAAGGATTAGTTATTAATCATTTGATTTATGCAACGATTAAGCATTAATTATTTGACTTATTCTGCAAAAATGTAATAGTAATCTATTAATCGTTTGATTGTACAGAACATATGTTTTTTTTGAATTTATTGAGGCAAAAATAGACTTACTAAGCAAGTCTATTTTTGTCTCTTTTAGTTTTTGTAAAAAGAAAGATTGGAAAATTAAAATATGTAAAATTTTTATTTTAAAACAATTTATTTAAAATTCAATAACTCCATTACATAAATCTTTAAAATCATTTTGTTTATATGCAGTATGAATTCTGTTCTCTTCAACGCACTTAATTAAATAGTTTATAATTTCATTCAACCTCTCACCAATAACGTCCGACTGAATTATTTTTAAAATTTCTTTAATATTTTGTATTTTAATTTTATTATTTTCACTAACAGAATCTAAGTGATTTTTTAATAAATATATTAAAATCTTAACTTGTTCTTTTGAAAGAAGACTAAAGAAATTATCATAAATAGATTTTGCACCTGGAGAAACACCATTACAGTATCCTACTTCACGACCAATTCTACATTCTAAAAATGTATTAATTATTTTTGTTGTTTGTTCTTTTGGTATATCCGAATAGTTTTTTATATATTTCATTATCTCTCTAGCTATTGACGGTTCATTATAGTAATTATTGTATTCTTGATTAGCAATAAGTAATTCATCACATAAATTACTTATAATTAGACTTTTTGTATTTATAGTTAGATAATTCAATCCATCACATTTTTCAAAAAATGTATGAGCTAATTCAGCTTTTTCTTTTTCTAGATTATTTTTAAAAAATTCTACCTTTGTTCCTAATTCATACTTTGTTGCATCCAAAGTGTATATCCATAATTTAGATGATACTAAAAGAATATTATTTCTAACTATTGTAGAAGTTTTATCAGAAATATAAATACCAAATAAACTTATTATAAGTGTAGAAGTAATATTAGTTGGAAAATCTTTAAAAGATAACTCCATACTTTTAAGTGTTTCATCATCAATACTTTCATCTAAATTTTTTATATTTTCTATAATACCTTTTGACATTATAGCAGCATGAGATGCTTTTTCATTTATTACATCCTTAACGCAAATATCTAACCAACTAACTAATTCATAAGAGTTTATAGTCGAAAAATTCGGATGTGAAGCCCCTATTTGATTTCTCATATCTAGAATATAGCATAATTTACGGTGTATAATATCAGATATCCATTCTAGTTTCTTACAAGTATCTAATAACGTTTTATCTTTTATTCCCGATAAATCTTCTATAGTATTATACTCATGTCTTCTTTTTTCTCCAACTGCATTATCATAGAATGTTTCTAAACCATAAAAAACAATTTAATATTTTCTATTAAAAAATAATTTATATTCTAAAGAGATATGATTGAAATTACTCCTACTAATAAAATATAAGTTTAATAAAGATTCTTAAACTCTTGATTTCTTTTATAAAGTAAGAACTTAAAAGGCGAGAGAATTTTCCCTCGCCTTTAAAAATTATACATCAACTTGTAGTTAGTTCGAAAGTTTATTATTTTACGTTTGATAATCCTAAGAATTCAGCTATTGATTCTAAAGTTGTTCTTGCAACACCCTGTCCAACCTGAGTTAATTTAGTAAATCCGTTAGTACCTTTTTTATCTAGTATAGCAACTTTCTGATTATCAGTTATTTTATCTGTTGCTAATACTATTGGATTACCATTTGCATAGTTTGCTGCTGCTAATGCATCTACTAATTCTTCTTTATTTCTCTGACCATCTTTTACTAATACAACTTCATCTATATCACTAGGAGCATATTTTTCTATTATAGCAGCATTTGTTTTAAATCTATTATCACCAGCTACTCTAGCAACTTTATTGTTAGTAACTGCATCTATTTTATCATAATCAGCTTTAGATACTACTGATTCTCCACCTATTACAGCAACGCTATCATTTGCAGCAGTTTTTAAGTTCTTTTCTATAAATCTTATAGCATCTTTAGTTAATCCACCTTTTTTAGAAACTATTATAGGAGTTTTTTCTTCAACTGCTACTGTTGCTATTGACATAGCATCTGCTTCACCTTCTGCACCTACTATAAATGCTTTTGAAACAGTTCCTAATGCTTCAGCTACTTCTAGTGAAGTTTCTTCTCTATTATCTCCACCATATCTTTCTACTGAGAATCCCATATCTTTTAATTCATCTACTAAAGATTCACTTAATACAGCTTCTCCACCTACTAAATGTATTTTTACATTTTTAAGTCTTGATTTTGGCACATTTACTGTTAATTCTTCTAAGAAATCTTTTGTTGCAGTTGGAAGTGAATCTGATTTTGATAATAATACTGCAGTACCAGCATTATTATTCCATTTTTTATCAGCTGCTAGTGGTGCAGCTGCAAGTCCATCTACTAATGATTCACCATTTACTAATACTATATCATTCTGATTCGCATTATCAGCATTTGCAGTTTCGTTTATTCCCTGAGCTTTTGCTACATTTACTGCAGTTTCATATCTATTAGCACCTGCAACTATACCAACTGTATAATTACCTGTTGTCATCATATCATATAAAGACTGTAGTTCTTTTAGATTAGTTGATTTAACAGTTACTACTTTAACTTCACCAGTTGTTGTAACATCTTTATAACTAGCATAGTATGTTACTTTAAACTCTGCGACACCATTAGTTAACTTTGATGGTCTATCACCTAATTTAACAGTTTCTTTACCTGTTCTATTATTTTCTTTAGCTACTTTTTTAGCATTTTCTATATCTTTCTGTATTTCTGTTCCTTTTGCTGTTAATGCTAATCCGTCATATAAATCTTTTGCTAAGTATGTTACCTGTTCAGCTTTTTTTGAATCATCAACTAATTTATATGATTCTTTCACTTCTGGATCAGCAGTTATTTCAGCTGATTTCTGATATTTTGATGCTTTAGTTGCAAATCCTACACATTCCTGAACTTTATCTGTTATTTTACCATCTTTATCTAATGGTAAATTGAAGTTTAATTCATCTGATTCTGTGTTAAGTTCTATTTTTACATTTTCTTCTTTTGAAGCTGTTAAGTCTTTTATTGCTTCTAGTGTTACAGTAGCTCCTGTTTTTTTATCATTAACTTTTATTTCTTTAACAAAATCATTAGATGCTGGATCAACTATGTTAGTAGTAGGATTTTGGAAATCATCAACTCCATATTTTTCTACTTTACCTGTTGCTTCTATCTGTGTACCAGGTATTATCTGTCCTAAGAATTCAGTTGTTTTTCTTTCTACTACCTGTACTGTCATATCTGCTTTAAGAGCATCGTTAGAAAGTATTTTTTCTATTTCTTTTATATCGTATGTTACATCCCCAGTTACACTTGAATCAATTGTGTTTAAAGCAACCTCTTTTCCATCTTTATTTAATACTTTTATTCCGTATGCTGATGCATTATCTTTCATTAAATTCGCAACATCTGTTGATACGAAATTTGTTTTTAATTCACTATTAGTTGATATCATTTTTGTTTTTGCTAAATCAACTATTTTTTTTGCTAATAATGATTTTTCACTCATATTAACATCAGTTACTTCTGCTGCCATCACTGGCGCTACTGCACTCGCTAACATCGCTCCTGCCATTACTACTGATAATCTTTTCTTATTCATTATCTTTTTACCTCCGTTTTCCTTTTTTATTCGTTACATCTCTTTTTTTCTCTATTCTCTTGCTCTTTCGACGCAATTCTTTATTCTTCCACAGTTTTATTGTATGGAATGCCCACCAACTCCACAAAACACAAAACTAATATAAATGTAGGAAAAATTAAAATTTTTGCCGTAAAAACTAGGTCAAAAAAAGTAATAGCAATAAGAACAAATGTTTTTTTGACCAAAATAATATTTGCCGTAATTTTTTTACGGATATATGGTATACTATACTTAAACGGAGGTGGAATTATGCTAAAAAAATTTGAAGTAGAAGGATTTAAAAATTTTGAAAATAAATTTACACTAGATTTATCAAAAGCTCATAACTACGATTTCAATAAAGAGATGGTAGAGAATAATACTGTAAAAGTATGTTCAATATTTGGTAAAAATAGTTCTGGAAAGAGTAATCTTGGATTGGCAATTTTAGATGCAATAAATCATTTAACAGACGATAGAGAAAAAACTTCAATAGATGCAAATCCATATTTAAACTTAAATAGAAATGATTTTGCTGAGTTCACGTATTATTTTTCATTTGGAACAGATGAGCTTGTTTATAATTATAAAAAAGCAGCTGTAGAAGAAATGCTTTATGAAAAAATTGAGATAAATGGAAAAAATGTTCTTGAATACGACTATTCATTAGCAAAAGGTCATTGTGATTTAAAAGGAACTGAAAATTTAAAAATAGATTTAAAGGGAAGAGGACTCTCTCTTACAAAATATGTTAGAAATAATTCTATACTAGATGATAATAATGAAAATGAAGTGTTTAAGAAATTCTATAACTATATTGAAAATATGCTATTATTCTATTCACTTAATGTAAATAGATATTTTGGATATAAATCTGGGGGAGAATCAATAGAAAGCTCTATAGTAAAAAACGGTAAGTTAAAGGATTTTGAAGATTTTTTATGTAATTTAGAAATAAAATGCAATTTAGAATCAGTCAATTTAGATGGAAGAGATGTTATTTTAAATAAGTTTAAAAATGGATCAGCTAGATTCTTTGAAACAGCTTCAACAGGAACTAGAAGTTTGGCTTTATTTTACTATTGGCTTATAAATAGTAATGAAGCATCTATGATTTTTATGGATGAGTTTGATGCGTACTATCATTATGAGTTAGCAGAACAAGTTGTTAAAGAAGTAGTTAAGAGAAAACCAAATTCACAGATTATATTTACATCTCACAATACTAATCTTATGACTAATGAGTTATTCAGACCAGATTGTCTATTTATTATGAAAGAAAATAAGATTGAATCTATGAGTAGATTGACTAATAAAGAGCTTAGATATGCACATAATCTACAGAAATTGTATAAGTCAGGTGCTTTCAATGAGTAAAATTGCATTTATTGTTGAGGGAAAGAAAACTGAAAAAGTTGTAATCAAAAGTTTTATGGATAATTTTATGAATAGTAATAACTTTGATGAACTTGATATTGAAGAAATCGTACTTCCTATGGAAACAAATATTTATACTTTATATAAGAAAATGAATTGCTATCTGTATCAACATCTCTTACTGGAGTATTATTAAGATCTGTTGTAAAGTAGTATACAGATTTGTCAGCGAACTGAGTATCTGTCATATGGAATTTTTTACTGTTTAAGAAAGTTCTTAATTCACTTTTTACTACTCCTAAATCATTTGCTGATACTTCATATTTCTTGTCAGCAGTTGTTTCAGCTGCTAGCACTGGTGCTACACTACTTGCTAACATCGCTCCTGCCATTACTACTGATAATTTTTTCTTGTTCATTATCTTTTTACCTCCGTTTTTCTTTTTTTATTACATTCTTCTCTTTTTTTCTCTATTCTTTTGCTCTACGCAATTCTTTATTCTTCCACATTTTTATTGGACGGAACGCCACCTCACCGCCCCAAACGCAAAGTGGGGCAGAGGGGGTAAAAAGAGCACAAAAAAACGAGGATTTATTCCTCGTTTTTCATCACTTCGGTCACTATTTTATATTAATTTCGTGTCAGAACCGTCACACGACATCTTCAATCTAATTCTTTAAAGTTTAGTCGTTTTTTATATTGATAAGCATTTCTACTTATATTATATCATAGTTTTAAGTCTTATAAATAAAAGTGCATAATTTTATTTTAAACACTTTTCGCTGATAGGTATCTGAGATACTATCTTATCTTTATTAATTCCTTCAAGATAAAATTTTTTCAACTTAGTCTTATCATAACTAGCATAAGCATAATACTTAGAAATATCTTCAACAAGACTAGTGAAATATCTTTCCCAACTTATAAACTCGCTACTATCAATATAATCAGCTGGATTTTCTAGAATTTTATCAATCATCTTGCTGTGGTTTCCAAAGATTTTTGCAGATAATATCAGATACTCAAATGATTCAGGAAGAAATACTTTGATATTTTCTCTATCTCTTGTAAATTCTTCTAAAGTTTTTACTTGAGATCCAAAAGCAGCCCCGTCAGCTACGATAAGTGTTTCTTCATTATCGGATATTTCTTCTAATGGCTTTATTATAGAGCTGTTGCCACCAGAAGAGAAGCAGTTACAATTATACACTTGATTAAAGAATTGGAATCCTGCTTTTTTGTCTTCAGTTATAATATTATCTACACAAATTTCTTTATTATCTTCAAAGTTGTCATATTTTGAGTAAATTCTGTAAAACTCATTAACTACAGGCTCCAAGCTTCCATATTTTCCAGATTCTTTGATTCCGTATATTTCATCAACACTATAAGGTAAATTGCTCAAGCTTTCTCTATTAACGATAACGTAATAGTTAGAAGTGTTTTGAATAGCTTTGGCAAATTCTTCTGTTTTTACGTAAGATGCATCCTCATCAAAGAATATTACGTTATTTTCTGTTTCTTTGATTCTTCTTTCCCAACTATATTCATCACCAGAAAAAGCTATGCAAGGATAGTCGCAATCAACACGTATAAATCCTTGAAGAGTTTTATCCTTCGCAGCTCTTATTAAAGATAGTAGAACTGTCTTTCCAGTTGCAGAATTTCCTTCTATTATAGTAATATTTCTGTTTAGTGTAAATTCATAGGTGATTTTGTTAGCAATATTACTAATTTTTACATGAACTTTTCCTTTCAATCTTATCCCTCCAAAAATTTATATCCCTTGTAAGTAAATTCTTTGTTTGTTTTTACTGTTGAGCCATCGTTGACGATAAATATTTCATCATCTCCATCTAAGTCAAAGTGCATTAGATATCTAAGGTTGATAGTAATATCTTTATCCTTTGCTATTTTCAATAAATATGGAGAGCAGTTATCTCCACAATGAGTAGCGTTGAATATCATGTCTGGATGTTTGTTTATCATAATCAGAGTTTTTACACCACCAGATAATGTTTGTGGTGGGATTGGTCCAAGTACTGGGCTTTGGATTAGGTTTGGACCTATGACATCTGATTTGTCGATTGCTTTTATCATTTCTACGCTGAGTGGATCTGTTATACAGTCATCTGTGTGCCGTATGTCAAAGGCAAGTGGAGGATTTTCTACCACGTTGTATTTTTCTATGTCATCTCTGTAGCTTCTGCTAAATAGTATTTTTAACATAGTTTTGTTTCCTTTCTTTTGAGTGTTAGTCGATTTCGTTTATATATAGATTATATCATAGTATGAGGAGAGTAGAGGTATATTAAAATGTAGGAATTTATATAGGAACATATGTTTGTTATAGATTAAATAGACAAAAATAGACTTACAACAGCAAGTCTATTTTTGAGATTTATTATATTTTTTGAATAATTTAAATTGCTTATAATATGATTGATTTTAGATTTTTATCTGTTAGTTAAGCCAATACATTCAGCAATAGTTTTAATTACATTTCTATCGACACCATATCCAACCTGATACAATGCATATGATTCTTTTGCATTTAATTCTAATGCATTAATTTGTTCTTTAGATAGGGAATCAGTTGCTAAAATTATAGGTGCATTTACAGATGCAGCCATATTAGCTGCTGTTAATGCATCAATAAGTTCATCTTTGTTTCTTTGTCCATCCTTTGCAACTATTACAGTTTCAGCTTCGCCAACAAAATCATTTGTATAAAACTTATTTATTATTTCTGCATTTGTAGCTTTTCTGTTTTCGCCAGCTATTCTTGTAATACTTGAAGCTTCTGCTTTTAATTGTTTCATATCATAGTTAGAAAATACATTTTCTCCACCTATAACAATCAAATCTTGTCCACTTAATTCTGAAACTGCATTTTCTGATATTCCACCTTTTTTAGAAACTATTATTGGAGCTTTTATTTCTGATGCAACTGAAGCTATTGACATTGCATCGGCTTCACCTTCTGCACCTACTACAAATCTTTCTTTTGTATTAGTTGCATCTTCTATAGCTTCAGCTACTTCTAGTGAAGTTTCTTCTCTGTTGTCTCCACCGTATCTTACTACGTCGAATCCTAATCCTCTTAATTCTCTTTCTAATGATTTGTTAAGAACTGATTTTCCAACTACTAAGTTAACTGTTACTTTATTTAAAGAACCTATCTCTACCTGAGATAATAATTCTTTTAAGTATGCTTTTGTTGCTTTTGGAAGAGCATCTGCTTCTTTTAGCATAGAGAAGAAATCATGTCCTTCTTCTGTTAACATTAATCCATCATATAAATCTTCTATTGATAAATCCTGTCCACCAGATGTTATAGTTATTTCTTCAACTGTTTCACTTGCTATATCAACATATGCCATAGTTCAAGTTTCTGGGAATCCATAGAAATCAGTAGCATTTAATACAGTTGATGTTGTATTTGCAACTCCATCTGCATTTATGTATTTATTTATATCTACAGTATTGCTTCCAACTTCTAATTTTAAAGTAGGTACTTTAACTCCAGCACTAATATAAATGTAGGAAAAAACAAATTTTTTGCCGTAAAAACTAGGTCAAAAAAAGTAATGGCAACAAGAACAAATGTTTTTTTGTCCAAAATTCACATATCTACTAATCTATAACACAGTACAAATTTCTAATAAAGTTAATTTATCACATAAAATACAATAAAAAATTGCTTTAAATGATAAAAAACAACTAAAATAGAGAAAAAATCTCATATATAACGTATAATTAAGATAAATACAAACAACAGAGGGTGATAAAATGCTAATACAGTTTACATTTAAAAACTTTAGATCTTTCAGAGATGAGGTTACTCTAGATCTTTCGGCGACAAGTATAAAAGAGCATGAGGATAGAGTGGTCGAATTTGGAAATGAGAAGTTACTCACAGCTGCGGCTATTTTTGGAGCTAATGCAAGTGGAAAGTCAAATGTGCAAGAAGCTTTTAAATATATGAATGATTATGTGATAAATTCGTTTTTATATGGTGGAGATATAATCTACAACGATAGAGATTTTAACACACCGACGCCATTTTTGTTTGATGAAGTGAGCGGAAATCGGGAATCTATGTTTGAAGTTTTCTTTATACAGGAGGAATTTAATAAAGTTGTTACATATCAGTATGGATTTTGTATAGATTCGAAGGGGATTTCAGAGGAATGGTTGAGCAAGAGGTATAAGAGTAGCAATGGATTTAAGAGTATATTCTATAGAAATAGGGAAGAAAATGAGCTAGATTTAAGTGGAATATCTGAAAAAGATAGAGATAATATCAAAATAGCACTTGAGCCAGAAACGTTGGTTGTTTCTCTGGGTGCAAAGCTTAAGGTTGGTATTCTTAAAAAAATTAGAAATTGGTTTTTAGATAATAGAATTATAGATTTTGGAAATCCTATCGAAAATTATTTAGAAGTTAAGTATTTGCCTGAAGGATTTGCAGAAGATGCAAATGTTAGGAAGGATGTAGTGAAGTATTTATCTACTTTTGACGATTCGATAGTAGATTTTGAGGTAGAAAGTATAAATAAGGATGCCGTTAAAGTATTTGCTATTCACGAGATAAAGGGCAGCGATGAGAGAGTTGCGATTCCGCTGAAACACGAATCATCTGGAACATTGAAGATGTTTAATCTTTATGGAAGTTTGAAGAAAGTTTTAAATGATGGAGGGCTTATTTTTATAGATGATTTGAATTCAAGGATTCATCCGTTGCTTTTGAGAAATTTATTGATTAGTTTTTTAAATCCTAAGATAAATAAAAATCATGCTCAGATTGTATTTACAAGTCATGATTTGTGGGAGCTTTCAAATAATTTGTTGAGAAGAGATGAGATTTGGTTTACAGAAAAGGATTCTAGTGGAAATTCTACGTTGTATTCGTTAGCCGATTTTAAGACTTCTAGTGGAAAGAAGATAAGAAATGATGAGAATTATGCGAAAAACTATCTTTTAGGTAAGTATGGAGCTATTCCGCATCTTTATATACTTAAAAGCGGTTAGAGTGTCCAATTAAAACACTCGTTTAAAAGATAATAAAAGACGTCAATACCCCCACTCAGGGATTCCTAGGAATCCCTGAGTGGGGGTTCTTTTATGCCACAAAATAATAAATAAAAAACATTTATAACTGTTTTTATATTCATCTTTTTCTTATATAATATAAATATGTGAAAGTTTTTAGAGAAAGGAAAGTAGACAATGAGAAATTTTAAAAGAATAGTTGCATTAGCGAGTGTGTTCACTTTAGCTACTGCTACAAATATATTTGCAGCTACAGGAGCAAAGCCAACTCCAGAGGTGAGTTTTAGTGAAATTGCTTTGGGGATTGGTGTAGGTCTATTTGTCGCATATGGTATGAAAGCGTTTGGAAATAGAAAGAATCCTAAAGGACCAGCTATGTATGACAATGGAGCTAAGGTACCACCTATGCAGACTAAGAAGAAAAAGAAAAAGAAGAAAAAATAAGTATTTTTAGCAAGGGTGATTGTTTTGAATGGTAAGAATGACGATATAGATGTAAAGAAAAATATTGAGCAAGAGATTCAATTAGAGAAAATTGCTAAGATTGTAGAGGACAATATACATTTTGTGGATGATGATATGCCAGCGTACGATGGGTATGATGTTCCAGAAATTGAGGAAGATGTACATATCAAAGAAAGTGTATATATCAATGAAGGAAATAGAAAAGATATAAGTCCTAAACAGAAGAAAGAAAGTAATAAGGAAAAGAAAGTTGAATCAGATAAGGAAGTTAGTTCTACTGAGCAGACTGTTATTAATAAGGTAGAAAAGGAGCCATATTATCTCAAAGAGGTTATCGGTGGAGAGGTGTTAAAGAGAAGATATACAACTGTCGAGCTTATTATGGGAATTGCTGTGGTTAGTATTATTTGCTCATCTGGGATTGGGGTTTTGGGTGAGCTGCCTGATTTTTTAGCTTTTTCTAAGTGGAATGGGATAAGTTTTGGCGATTTAGGACTTCCATTGTTTTTGGCATCTGTTTGTTTTATGATTCCAACAGAGGTTGAGCTAGATGTTAAGAAAAAGAAGAGTTTTAAGGAGATTTGTATCAAGAAGGTCAAGGTAGGTATTATATTATTTGTAATTGGAGTATTGATAAATTTAATTGGAGCTTGGAATTTTAATAGTTTTAGGATTATGGGCATTTTACAGATGATAGCTGTTGTGTATATGGTTGGATCTCTTTTGTATGTTTTGTTTAGGAGATTTAATTTTAAGCTTTTTGTTATCGCTGTGTTTTTAACTGCAATAGGGTTGGCAGGTCTTGCAGGTTATTATTTTGCAAGTGTCAATTTTGGAGATACTGCAAAGAGTTGTCTTGCGTATTTTGTGGACTCCAAGGTTATGCCAGGTCATATTGGAGATTTTGAGAGATACGGAATTATGTCAACTGTTTCTGCTTTGTGTGGAGGTTGTCTGGCTATGGCAGCTGGAAGTTTTCTGTGCAATAGGAGAGTAGAGAATAGAGATAAGAGCAATAAGATTCTGATTATGGGGATGTTTTTTGTGATTATTGCTCTTTTGATGGAGAGAAATTGCCCATATAATGCGAGCGTGATGTCGCCTTCTTTTGTGATGGTTGTTTTAGGTGGATATTGTGTTGTTTTTGCAGCGTTGTTTGTAGTTTTTGATTTGAATAGGAGCAAGATTTCTCATATAGTTTCGCGTCCGTTTGTGGTTATGGGAGCTAGCCCAGTGTTTGTTGTTGGGATTAATGAGTTTTTAAAAAATACGCTGTTTAAGGTAAATGTGTATTCTGTAGCAAGAGGATGCGGACTAAGGCTAGATGAGTGGCTTGTTGTAGATGTATTATCTGCGGTATTTGGAAGTAGAAGCAGAATGATAGGATTCTTGGTTATTTATATACTATTAATATTTGTGCTTATGCTTTATCTTTATTCAAAAAAAATATATATAAGATTTAAATAATAGTTTATTTTAACTGTAGTTTAAAAAGAAAGAACTAGTAATAATATTTTATGAGCAGGATATTATACTAGTTCTTTTATTGTTTTTTCCAAGTTTTTTTATTTTTTTTGAAAAAAGTTTTAAAAAAGTGTTGCATAAGTTTTGAATCTGTAGTATTATATATCTTGTCGAAGGGAGAGAGCTTCCTAAGAGAAAAGAATATTGGGGATTCGCCAAGCGGTAAGGCACATGACTCTGACTCCTGTATGCATAGGTTCGAATCCTATATCCCCAGCCAGTTTAAGATACTCTATCCTAGGATAGAGTATTTTTTAGTTAGTAAATAAAACCATAATACCAGTATTAAAACACTTATCGAAAAGATGCCTCACAATCTGTGGGGCATCTTTTTTTGCGTTTGAGCAGGTATAACTATGTATTTGCTCTCTAGGCAATAGAGTTGCTAGAAAATAATGATTAAAATATTTAATGATAAAATGATAAACGATAATCAAAAATGGTTTTAAGGTCTAAAGAAGTTCGTATGAAGTTTTAAATGAAAATCAGATAAAAATAATTTATTATTATTGATATATAAATATAAATAATGATTACTTATCAGTATTGCCATAGTTGATAGAAGTTTTTAGCTGAGTTTCAATTATGAATAGTATGTGAAGATATATGAGAATAAGTTATCAAGAAAACTATAGTATTTTAGATATAAAAGGGAAATATTCATTATTTTAATAACTGTTAATAGAGATTCGTTTTAATAATACAATCAAATGTACTTGTTATTATTTCTCAGTTGATATAAACTTTGGGTGTGGAAGAAAACAGCACATATTTTTATGATGCCGAGAATAGAAATAAGAAGAGATGTAACAAATTATAAAACGAAAATGGAGGTAATGATAATGAATAAGAAAAAATTATCAGTAGTAATGGCAGGAGCGATGCTAGCTACAACTGTTGCGCCAATAATGGCTGCTACAACAGATACGGAAGTACAGGCAAGCGAGCTAGGATTACTAATAGGAAAAGTTAGAGAAACTTTATTATCAGAAAAAAATATAAAATTCTCAAATGATAAAAGAAATGGAGCATATGCAGGTCAGTATGTTTACTATGTTAAAGTAGATGGAAAAGAAGTTCCAGCTATAACAACAGCTCTTAATAAAGGTGAAGGGCTTCAGTCTGCTCTACAGACTGCTATAGGTAGTTTAACTGCTGGTCAGACAGTTTCTGTATGGTCAAGAGGATTTGTACAAGAAGGCAATAATATTTATGCAAATACATTAAAAACAGAATATGCAGAGTCAGATATGAGTAATGCTAGTGCAGAAGCAATAACTACTGCACTAGCAAGTAACAGTAATATATTAGGAAATGCAGTAAGTAGAGCAGAAGCGCCAGAAGAGCATACTAGCACAGGTGTATCTGATCCAGCACCAACAATAAACCCTAATATAACAGTTGATCCTGGTAAATCAATAACTATAAACTTAAATGCAAATGCAGGAACTAAAGGACCTATAGTTATAAAACCAGGTGATAAATTATTAGACTTTACAAAATATATAAATACTAAAGGTCAGGTAACACCTATAGCAACAGGTGCACCAGCATCAGCAGCAGATTTCTGTGGATTCCCAGTTATGGCACAGGAAAGTTTAAATACTTATCAGGATATACCAGATCAGGTTGTTGATAGCTATAAAGTAGTAGGAAGTTCAGCAAATTCATTTAAAACATCTGATTTATTCAATGGTGTTATGTTAACTACAGAAGGACATGATTTATTAACTAAGTTAAAAGAATCAAATCCAACTGCAAATACTATACCAAATACTAATGTTAAGTTTGCTACATTATCAGGAGCAACTATAGGTGATGCAAATTATCCTCTTAGCAAATCAGCTGATGGAAACTATGGATTTACTATAGCTGTTACAGATAAAACTAATAGTAAAAAAGTAACAAACTATACAATAAAAGGTGAAAACAAAAATGATGCTCAGACTTTATTAAGCTGGTTATACAATGAAAATGCAAGAGTAGATATACTTGCAGGTGAAAATAGATATGAAACAGCTGTAGAAGTAGCTAAAGAATATGCAGATCAGAATAAAGCTTTTAGTGGCGGAACTGGTAAAATAGTTATGGTAAACGGAAATTCATTAGTAGATGGATTATCTGCATCACCATTAGCAGCTCAGGCAAATGCACCAATGCTTTTAGTTGAAAAAGATAGAATACCAAAGGCTACTGCAGATTATATAAGAACTTTAGCTGGAAATGCGGAGGTAGGAAACTTAAGTGGTATAGAAATAGATATAGTTGGTGGTACTAGTGTTGTATCAAGAAATGTAGAAAAAGAACTTAAATCATATGGATTTACAGTTAAGAGATATGGCGGTAAAGATAGAGAAGATACTTCTATGAAAGTTGCCAATGTTATAAATGGCGCTAAAAACGCATACGTTGTAGGAGCAAATGGTGAAGCAGATGCTATGTCTATAGCTTCAGTTGCATCAAATAAAAACCTTAATGCTGGTAATCAGGCTCCAATAATAGTATCTAAAAATAGTGGTTTATCAGATGATACTTTAGAATACTTAAGCAATAAAGCAGTTACTGTTGTAGGTGGAGAATCTGTTATTTCTAAGGCTGATTTTGATAGTATAAAAGAAGCTGTTAATAAAACTAACCCAGTTACAAGAATAGCTGGTGAAAATAGACAGGAAACTAATGCAAAAGTTATAAGCACATTCTACGCTAAAAATGGATTTGGTGACAATACGGATGTTTTAGTAGCAAAAGACGGACAGAGAAATAAAATGGAATTAGTTGATGCATTAACAGTATCTAATTTAGCAGCTCTTAATAATGCTCCAATAGTACTTGCTACAAATAAATTAGATAAAGCTCAGCTAAATGCTTTAGAATTATACGGTAAAAATGCAAATGCTCTTTACCAGGTAGGTCATGGTGTTAGTCTTGATGTAGTAAAAACATTAGCTAACTTACTTGGACTTGAAAAATAATTATTGAAACCAAGTAGTATATTAAATTGATTTCAAAATTATAAAGTATTTAAGAATTAAGATTATAAGGATAAGTTGATTATAGTCAAAACATAAACACTTCACAATAAACAAAGTATAACTAATTACTTCACAATAGATAAAGTATAACTATTAAAAAATATAACTAATTAGAATGATTAAATTATTAAATTAGATAAATAAAAATAATTAAATAAACATAAAATATATTCATACTCAATCACAGTTAGTTAGTAGGTTGGTTTTAGAATAAATTTAGAAAGTTAGTATTGAGTTAAAGATGTTATTCACTGCCACACAGTGGGGACTGTGTGGCAGATAAATATACTGGGTTTGGATTTAAAAATAGATTGGGAAATGTAATGTCGGGGATGCGCTCCTGGCATTACTACTGATAATTTTTCTTATTTATTTTTTTCTACGTTTTTCCTCAGTTTCGTTAAAAGCTACCGTTTTCCTTTTTGAGTAGCAAATCGTTTTTCTTTTTTTCTCTAAACACATCTTTTTTCTTATTTGACAATCTTGATAGATTGTTGGATAACTTTCACAAACATTCTTTTGTTTGGCAGGTGATTCCTCATTCCACAGGGGATCACCTGTCTTTTTTTATTTTAGGGTGGGTTAGGTTAAATTGAAAAATTGTTATTTTTTTGTTTGAATTTTATGTTTTTGGGTATTATATTAATATAATATATATGTGTTATATAATAGAAGTTTTTTGATATGAAATTATTTTGAAAAATGTATAATTTTGTTGCAAATAGAACATTTTGTTGTATAATATATGTATAAGGAATTATTTATAGGATTATTCATATTTTCCTGTCTGTTCCCTCAGCAGACTGTGAAGATGAATATACATTATTTTTAGATATCTCTTGTAGATAGTGGGTAAAGAGGTTGTTGTAAGTTTATTTACAGCAACCTCTTTTGCGTTTAATGATTATTGCTCTCTATGGTGAGATTTCACACGAATTTTACGGATGATTAAAAATTTCATTAAAATCTCGTTACCGAGAGAGCTAATAATACATTTAAACGCAAAATTTCGGCTGCTATATAATAAATTTATAACAAATCTGTGAAACAGATAAGGAAATAGGTCTGTTGAGAGGAATGTTAGTAGGCTATTGTATGTGTTTTGTACAATAGTTTATTTTTTTGTACTTTTTTGTTTTTAAAAGTAGAGAAAAGGTTAGGTTATAAAGTATAATAGAAATGTTATTGTTTAAGATTTTGAAATTAGTTTTGATAGTTATATAGATTGTTTTGTTTGTAAGGAGGGCATTTTATGATAAAGAGTTTTTTTAGAAAGTTTAAGTCGGCAAGGATGGCGAGTAAGGTTGCTGGAGTTATTTTAGCTGCTGTTGTTGTGTTTGTTGGTTATTTAGGTGTTATGCAGGTTAAAGAGAGCAAGAGGATAGCTGAGTATAAGGATACAGAGATTAATCAGGTTATTTATGTTAATAATAAGAAGTTTAAGCCAACAAAGCCGTATAAGATTAGAAATGATATAGTGTTTTTACCACTAGATGATATTATGAAGGCGTTAGATGCTAAGTACAGTTATGAGGAGAAAAATTTTGGGAAGATAGAGCTTAAGTATCAAGATACTGTTTATGATTTAAAGAAAGGATCTAATGTTGTTTATAATAGGAGTGCAAAGGAAGAGGTAAAGATGGATGGTAGGATAGAGCTTATGGAAGGTAAGCTTTATGCTCCACTTGAGTTTCTTCAAGATTGTATGTATGTAAATATTTTAGAGCTTTCTGGAAATAGGGTGTTTATAGATAGTTTTAAGGAGAGGTTTACATACGATTGGATGAAGGATAATAAGTATATTGCACACGCTATGGGTGGAATCAATAAGAGAGTTTATACAAATAGTTTAGAAGCGTTTGAGTTTAATTATAAGCTAGGGTATAGAATTTTTGAGTTTGATTTGGCTTTGACTAGTGATAATCAACCTGTGCTTCTTCATTCTTGGGGGGCGCAAGGGCTTAAGGATTTAGGTTTATCTCCAACTTGGTCTGTAAATAAGCCTACTCTTAAGGAGTTTTTAGCTACTAAGATAAATGGTATGTATACGGCACTATCTTTTAGAGATCTTTGTAAGCTTGCTGAGAAATATAAGGATGTTCAGTTTGTTGTAGATGTTAAGGGGCAGCCTCGTGAGTGTAAGAATGTTTATGAGAAGTGTGTAAAGATTGCCAAAGAGGAAAATGCAAATGTGCTTGATAGGATGATTCCTCAGATTTACGATGAGCAGATGTTAAATGATGTTATGGATACGTATGAGTTTAAGTCTATGATATATACTCTTTATAAGCAAGAGAGCTTAAAGGCTAAGGAGGTTATAGATTTTTCTTATGAGAATGGTATAAAGGTGGTAGTTATAGATAAGCTTAAGTTAAATTCTAAGTTTATTAGAGAGCTTAAGCAAAGAGGAATATATGTTTATGTAAATACATACAATAATACTGATAAGGTAAAAGAGCTAGAGGAGTTAGGTGTAAAAGGGATTTATTCTGATTTTATAAATCCTAAGACTGGCGAGAATAGATACGAGGTTAAAGAAAATAATAAAGAGGAAACAAATAATTAGTAAAATAGATAGTAAAAAATGATTATATTTGTGTTAATTGAAAAAAATTGTCACTAAAATGTTTTAATTTGGCAAAAAGCTTGGGATAAAAGGTTACAAATTGTAACTTTTTGTGCTATAATGATTTACATAATGTTATGAGATTTACATAATATTTGTTAAAAAGGTTAAAATTGCCTTTTGAAAGTCGGTTTAGAGAATGATTTTGTAGTGAGGAAGCTACGGTTTAGGTTATATTAAATTTATGGGAAATTAAGGAGGAGTTTATGAAGAGAAGATTTAAAGCGACAACAGCTGTTGTTATGGCAGCGACTATGATGGCGCCAACTATGGCATTTGCACAGAGTAGTGCACAGGAAAAAGAGATAAGTGTTGATATAGAAAGTAAGAGTGTAGTTTTTGGGACAGAGTCTGGTATTTCAGTTAAGTTTAAGGAAAAACTAGATGCTGAAAAGATAGTTGTAGATTTTAAATGCTACGATATGACTATAAGTTCTGAGTTAAAGTACAATAAGGATAAAGATGCTTACGAAGGTACTGTTAAGTTTGATCAGGAACCAGAGTACTTAAATGTTTGGGAATTAAATAAGATAGAAGTTAAGTCAGCAAATCCATATACTTTAAATAGAAGTGATTTAGAAGGTATGGGACTTGATTTAGATTCTTGTGATATTACTCAGGAAATATTAATAGATGATGAAGCAGTTCAGAAAGCAGTTGCTGAAGGTGAATCAGCTTCTAATATGGTTCAGAGAAGTTTAGCTAGAGCTGCAGTTCCAGTTGAAAAGCTTGTAGGAGATAATAGATACGATACAGCTATTCAGGTATCTAAAGAAGGTTGGAAAAGATCGGATACAGTTATAGTTGTCAATAGATATGCTACTACAGAAGGGGTTATAGCCACACCTCTTGCAACTACTTATGGTGCACCAATTCTTTTAACTAATAATAATAGTACACCAGATTACGTAATAAAAGAGATAGAGAGATTAAAGGCTAAAAATATAATAGTAGTAGGAAATGAAAGCCAGGTTGGTTCTGGAGCAATAAGTGCTCTAAAGAAGAGTGGAGCTTCAGTTACTCGTATAGGTGGAAATAATATTACAGAAATTTCATTAAATATAGCTAAAGCTATAGATGAAAAACACGATGTAAATAAGGTATATGTTGCAAATGGAACAAATGGACAGATAGATGCCCTTACTATAGCTGCAAAAGCTGGTGAGGATAAACAGCCGATAATACTTACAGATAAGAATTCTATAGATTCTTCTGTTTATAGTTGGTTAAAATCAGAAAGTTTATCTGATGGATATGTTATAGGTGGAGAAAATGTCGTTTCTAAGGATGTTTTAAACAAGATTGATGATATAGTTAGTGCGGATGTTTCAAAGAATAGAGTATATGGATCTGATAGACACGAAACAAATGCAGCAGTTATTAAGAAATTTTATGAGGATAAGAATTTAAACGCTTTATTTGTTGCTAAGTCAGATGAACTTGTAGATGCTATGACTTGTGGACCTTTAGCAGCAAGTAAGAAATCTCCAATTCTTATAAATCCTACTAATTATGTTTCAGCAAGACATACAGATTTATTAAGTACATATAAGGCAGATAAAGTTTATCAGGTAGGTGGAGGCATAACAGATAAGGTTATAACTTCAATATCAAACAGTGTTTCTAAACACAATTCAAATACTAATACTAATGCTTCTGGCAATAATACTGTTGTTCTTGATGCAGGACACGGTGGTTCAGATTCAGGAGCTGTTTCTGGTGGAAGAAAAGAAAAAGATTACGCTTTAAGAACTACTCTTGCAGCAAGTTCTGCTTTAAGAGCTAAAGGATATAATGTAGTTCTTACTAGAAGTAACGATACTTATTTATCATTAGGTACAAGAACTACTATTTCTAATGAAGTAGGACCAAAATTATTTACAAGTATTCACTATAATTCATATAATGGTAGTGCAAATGGTACAGAAGTGTATTATAATGTAAAGGACAAGAACGGTGGATTAACAAAAACTGCCGCATCAAATGTGTTAAAGAGAATAGTAAATACATTTGGTTTTACAAATAGAGGAATAAAAGCAAAAGCTAATAGCAGTGGAACTGATTACTACTATGTTTTAAGACACAATAATTATCCATCTATGCTTATAGAATGTGCATTTATAGATAGTACAAAGGATATGAATAAGCTTAATTCAAATTCTAAGGTGAATACTCTAGGAAATCAGATAGCAGCTGGTATAGCTGAATCTATAAAATAATAGGAAGTAACGATTGAATACATCTAGGGAATTCCTTAGATGTATTTAATTGTTTATAGAACTGCTGTTAGTTTTGCTAAGTAGGATTAGGAGATAAAATTATGAATAAGAAGAAAATAACAGCGGTGTTACTTGCATTATTATTAGTTGTAGCTTATTTGTTCTCTGGAAAGATAATAAATAAGTTATATCTAAGAGGGTACGAAAAGGAAAAGATACAAGGGGTTAATAGATATGAAACTATTATAAGCTGTGGTGAAGGATACTGGCATAATCCTAAAGAAGCTATTTTAATTAATACAAATGATATAGGGGTTGCTATGAATGCTGTACCTTACGCCTATGCTAATAATATACCTCTACTACTTACAGAAAAGGGAGATTTACCAAGTGAGATTTATTCTTTTATAAGCGAGAATCATTTAAATAAGGTTTATATTTTAGGAGGAATAAATACGATATCTAAGCCTATAGAGAGAACAATAGAAAGAACTGGTGCTGATGTAGAGAGAATAGTACAGAAAAATAGAGGGGATGTCAGTAAATTATTTGCTGAGTTGACAGTTAAAAAGACTAAAAGCAAGGAGATGTTTGTAGTCTTTGATGGAAAGAATGGTTATTCTATAGGAGTTTCTGTTTTAGGAAAGGCTGCTGAAAAAGGGATACCAATTTTAACTGTTAATGAGTCTAATCTTTATAAAGCGGCTGAGTTTGCCAGAGAGAATGGTATAGAGAAAACTTATGTTATAGGTAGGTTTAATGATCTTAGTGGTACAGTTGATAAGGTACTCCCTAATGTGCATAGAATTTCTGGTAAGGATAAGTATGAAGTTAATAGAAATGTAATTGAAACGTTTTACGATATGGACAAGGTAGACAAGGTTTATATAGCAAAAGGTGGAAATTTAATAAATGGTAAGGATTTAAATGTAGGTGAGTTTGTAAATAGTATTGCAGCTGTTCCAAGAATGGCAAAAAGTGGCGAGCCTATTTTAATAAATGATACAAATTATATTCAAGATGATGCAATGAACTTCTTAAAGAAATATAATATTAAGAAGCTTTGTAGCGTTGGATTTGAGATTAAAAAGACTAGCGTGATAAATTTAGATAGCGATATTGCTAGAATTGTGACTTCATTTATTTTAATAGTTATGATTGCATTAATTACTTTTAGGGCTTTAAAAGAGTAGGATTTTCATAAGCTATTGATAATATATTCATTTTTGAGTATAATATAACAATAGGAATTAATGTAATGGAGGTAATTATGTCTGAATATAGAAGTAATGAAGATAAAAACTTACAGGATTTTATAGACTCTATAGATTATGGCATAGTTAAAGGTGGAGTTATTTTTGATTTTTATCAGCGAGTTTTAAATATATTATTATCTATTATTGGATTGGCAATAGGGATACCACTTATTATAATATTTGGAATACGGATAAAGATTGAGGATAATGGGCCTATAACTTATAAGCAAGAAAGACTAGGAAAAGGCGGAAAGAGGTTTTATATATATAAATTGAGATCAATGAGAACTGATGCTGAGAAGTTCGGTGCTCAGTGGGCAGAAAAAGACGATCCAAGAATTACGAAAGTTGGAAGATTTATAAGAAAAACCAGAATAGATGAGATTCCTCAGTTGTTCAATATTCTAAAGGGTGATATGAGTCTTATTGGTCCAAGACCAGAAAGACCACAGTTTACAGAACAGTTCAATAGAGAGATACCAGGTTTTATAAATAGACTTGCAGTTAAGCCAGGGCTTACTGGTTGGGCACAGGTAAACGGTGGTTATGATATGACTCCAGCTGAAAAACTTGTTGAGGATATATATTATATAAAAAATAGAAGTGTACTACTTGATTTTAAGATTATATTCAAAACAGTTGCTGTTGTTTTAACAGGAGATGGAGCTAGATAATTTGAATAGTATTTTTGAGGGCTCTAAAAGAGCCCTTTTATTTTGAAAAATATTTTATTTTGAGTGTTATTTAAGAGATATGAAGGAGAAATGAGATGGCAGGTACAGCTAAGGCAGCAGTTTGGATTATGATAGCCACTATGCTCTCTAAGCTTTTGGGATTTTTTAGAGAGGTAGTTTTGGCTAGTTTTTATGGTACAGGGGCATATGCAGACGTATTTTTATTAACGTTAAATATACCAGGGCTTATAATTGCGATTGTAGGTTCTGCTATTGCTACAATATATGTTCCAATATATTTTGAAACTAAGGAAAAAGAGGGCACTGCGGGTGCGTTAAAGTTTACTAATAATATGATAAATATTATCGCTTTATTGGCGATAGTTGTAGCTATTTTTGGGCTTTTGTTTACTGATGAATTTGTAAAGGTGTTTGCAGTAGGATTTACAGGTGAAAAGTTTAGAATAGCTGTATCATTTACTAAGATTATGATAATAGGTGTTATTTTCTTAGCACTTAGTAAGATTTTAGGTACGTATTTGAATGTCAATGATAGTTTTACGGTTCCTAGTTTAATAGGGATTCCGTACAATATTTTTATAATTTCAGCTATAGCTATTAGTACTAAAACTAATGTAATTGTTATGGCTATAGGTGCACTTCTTGGTATGGCAAGTCAGATGCTGTTCCAGCTACCTTTTGCAATTAAGAAAGGTTATAAGTATCAGCCTTATTTGAATGTCAAGGAAGATAATATAAAGAATATGATAATTTTAATGCTTCCTATGATTATAGGGGTTGCTATAGGGCAGATTAATACTGCAGTTGATAAGGCGCTTGCGACTACTCTTGGAGATGGTCCGCTTTCTGCTCTAAATTATGCAAATAAGCTTAATGATTTTGTTATGGCTTTATTTGTTACATCTATAGTAACTGTTATATATCCTAAGTTAGCTAGAATGATAAATGCTGATAAAAAGGAAGATTTTGTAAATACAATAGTGAAGTCTTCTAATTGTATTTTACTTTTAGTTTTACCAATAACTGTAGGAGCTATTGTGCTTGCTGAGCCTATCGTAAGGATTTTATTCCAGAGAGGTGCTTTCGATGCAGAGTCTACTAATATGACATACAACGCATTACGTCTGTATTCTTTAGGACTTGCAGCAATGGGTGTTAGAGATGTTATTACTAGGGTGTTCTATTCGCTATCGGATACTAAGACGCCGATGATAAATGCTAGTCTAGCACTTATAATGAATATAATAATGAATTTAATTTTAATTAAGCCTTTAGGTTATAAAGGGCTTGCTATTTCTACAAGTATTGCATCTATTGTTACTGTGATGCTTTTATTTAGATCTTTAAAGAAGAGAACAGGATACTTCGGTGGAGATAAGATTTTAAAAACTGGTCTTAAGAGTTTGATTTCTTCTGTTATAATGGGAGTATGTACTGTTTTTGTATATAAAGGAATGTATGGTATACTTGGTGCAGGAATGATAAATGAACTTTTATCATTAGTTTGTTCAGTTGTTGTAAGTGTTGTAGTATACTTTATATTAATAATGATATTAAAAGTAGATGAGATGAGCTTAGTTTTTGATATATTTGGAAAAGCTAAGTCTAAATTTCTTAAGAGATAAAGGAGAATAAATATGAGCTATAAAGATATATATAACGAGTGGATGGAGTCTTCTTATTTTGATGAAGATATAAAGGACGAGCTTAGAGGGATAGCAGACGATGAAAACGAGATAAAGGAAAGATTTTATAAGAGTTTAGAGTTTGGTACTGGTGGTCTTAGAGGGATAATTGGCGCTGGTACAAATAGAATAAATATCTATACTGTTAGAAAAGCTACTCGGGGAATTTGTAGATATATAGATAGAAAGTTTGGAGAAGAAGGTAAAAGTCGTGGGGTTGTTATAGCTCATGATAGTAGAAGGATGTCTAGAGAGTTTTGCGAGGAGGCTGCAGCTACATTAGCAGCTTATGGTGTTAAAGCTTTTGTGTTTGATAGTCTTAGAGCTACACCTATACTTTCTTTTGCTGTTAGACATTTAAATTGTCAGATGGGGATAGTTATTACAGCTAGTCATAACCCAAAGGAATATAACGGATATAAGGTTTACAGTAGCTATGGTGGGCAGATATGTGTAGATGAAGCTAATGAGATTATAGGTGAGATAAATTCTATAGAGTCTTTAGATAATATAAAGGTAGGAAGTTTTGATTCTTATTTAGAGTCTGGAATGATAACTGTTTTAGATGACGATGTAGATAATGCATTTAATGAAGCTGTTTTAAGCCAGATTAGAGATAAGAAGATGGTTTCTGAAAATGGAGATAAGTTAAGAATAATTTATACTCCGATACATGGTACAGGTAATGTCCCAGTTAGAAGAGCACTTAAGGATGCTGGATTTAAAGATGTTACTGTTGTTGAGGAGCAAGAGTTACCGGATTCTAATTTTAGTACTGTTAAGTATCCAAATCCTGAAGAGAGAGAAGTGTTTAATATAGCTATAAATATGGCTAAGGAAAGCAATGCAGATTTAATAATAGGTACTGATCCAGACTGTGATAGAGTTGGGATAGTTGTTAGAGATAATAATGGAGAGTATGTTGTTTTAAATGGAAATCAGACTGGGGCCTTGATAGTAAATTATTTATTCTCTAAGATGGATGAAGATGGTACTATTCCAGAAAAATCAGTAATTATAAAAACTATAGTTACTTCAGAGCTTGGTGCTGCTATTGCTGAGCACTACGGAGCTGAAGTTGTAAATACTCTTACAGGATTTAAGTTTATAGGTGAAAAAATACACGAGTATGAAGATTTTGGAAGTGTAGTTAAGAATTTCGTTATAGGTTACGAAGAAAGCTACGGATATCTTGTGGGTACTCACGCTAGAGATAAGGATGCAGTTGTTTCTTCTTTATTAGTATCAGAAGCAGCACTTTATTATAAGTTAAAAGGTATGACTTTATACGATGCGCTGATGGAAATTTATGCTAAATTTGGATATTATAAAGAAGCGCTTAAGTCTATTACTTTAAAGGGTATAGATGGTGTTGAGAAGATAGCTGAGATTATGAAGTCGTTTAGAAATGACGATATAGATTCTATAGCTGGAGTGAAGGTTGATAGAAAGTTAGATTACAAAGAAGGAATAGATGGGCTTCCTAAAGCTGATGTTCTTAAATTTGTTTTAGAAGATAAGTCTTGGATAGCTATAAGACCATCTGGAACTGAGCCAAAGATTAAATTCTACTTTGGTGTTTGTGGAGATAGTAATGAGGCTTCTGATAATAAGATTGAAGCTTTAATTAGGGATATAGAAGATAAAATAGATTCTATATAATAGTTTGAGAGTTAAAATAATCTTAGAAAAGAGGAATGGTATGAAAGTTTTTAACGTTATAATAGCTGGAGGAGGCGGAACAAGATTCTGGCCTTTAAGTAGACAGGAAATACCAAAGCAGCTTATAAATTTAAGTGGTGAGGATGCTTTGATAAATGAAACTATAGATAGAATAGCTCCAATAGCTGATAAGGAAGAGTTGTTTATTGTTACTAATGAAAGTCAAGTTAAGGCGCTTAAAGATATTGTTAAAGATAAATGCTGTTTTGAAAATATTTTACCAGAGCCGTCAGCAAGAAATACTGCAGCTGCTATAGGGTTTGCTGCGTTTAATATAATGAAGAAGTTTGGAGATGGAGTGATGTGTGTTTATCCGGCAGATCATTATATTAAGGATGAGGCTGAGTTTGTAAATGTTTTAAATAAGGCTATAGATGTGGCAAAGAATAATGATAAGCTTGTTACAATAGGGATAAAACCTACATTCCCATCTACAGGATATGGATATATTAATTTTGATAGAGATAGTAAGATAGGTGAGCATTCTTATGAGGTTGTAGAGTTTGTTGAAAAACCTAATTTTGAGGTTGCTAAGAGATATATTGCTTCAAATAAGTATGTTTGGAATAGTGGGATGTTTGTGTGGAAGGTTTCTAAAATTTTAGAGGATTTCAAGAGATATCTACCAAAAGTGTACTCTAGACTTGAAAAATTATCTGAGTATATAGGTACAGAGCACGAGGAAGAGGCTATAAAAGAGATTTATCCTTCAATTCCTTCTATATCTATAGATTATGGGGTAATGGAGAGAAGTAACGATGTAGTAGTTGTACCAGGAGATTTTGGTTGGAATGATGTAGGGTCTTGGGATTCTCTAGGAGCTATTTATCCTACAGATGTTGAAGGAAATATAAAACGTGGAGATTTTATTACTATAGATACATCGAATTCTATAATATACTCTGATGATAAGTTAATTGCTACAGTTGGATTAAATGATTTGATTGTTGTTTCTACTAATGATGCGGTTATGGTTTGTAGAAAAGACAGAGCACAAGATGTTAAGAAGATTGTAGAACAATTAAAGGAGAAGAATAGGAAAGAGTATATTTAATTTTAAGGAGGGGTTTGTTTGATACCTAAAAAAATTCACTATGTTTGGATTGGTGGAGCAAAAGGAAATTTAGAAAATATTTGTATAAATATTTGGAAGGAAAAACTTCCTAGCTATGAGATAATTGAGTGGAATGAAAAAAACTTTGATATAGAGAAAGAAATTAAGGGAAAAAAATTCCTTGAGGAGTGTTATAGACAGAAGCTTTGGGCTTTTATAGCAGACTATATGAGATTAAAGGTTTTATACGAGCAGGGTGGTCTGTATATGGATACAGATATTCAAGTTTTAAAGGATTTAACTCCTCTTATGGAGGAAAATAAGTTGTTTTTTGGATATGAGAGCGAGGAGTATGTAAATGGTGCTATAATCGGGGCTGAGCCTCATCATCCATTTATCAAGGATATGCTTGATTTTTACAATGAGGATGTTATGAAGTCTGATTTATATACAATTCCAAAGATAATGACATATATGCTTAATGAGAAATATGAAAAGATAGATAGAAATAATTTTTCTAATGATATAAAGGTTTACGATGAGGAATATTTTTACCCATTTGGATTTAAAGATGAGTATACTGATGATTGTATTACAGAAAATACTTATGTTATACATTGGTGGGGAAAAAGCTGGGCTAAGAAGAGAAATTATTTCCTAGAAACTAAACATATGTCTGGGTTTAACAAAATTTATAAATGTATGAGAATTTTTGCAAGTAATACTCTACTAGCTCTAAAGAGGAGAAGATAATATGGAGAGATTAAATATACGAGATAATAGTAATTTAAGTAAGACTTTGTTTAGTCTTACAATGGTTGTAATTTTACTTAGAAGATATATAATCTTTAATTTAGAGCCGACAGCTTTTATAGAGAGAAGCTCATCATTATTGTTTTATGGTTCTATAGGACTTTTGATGATTCAGTTTTTATTGATAAGAAAGCATAATATTACGGAGCTAGCAATTTTCTTAACATCGTGTGCATTGTATGTTTTTACTAGAGAAGGAGCTATTTTAGTTCTGATATTATTGGCAATAAGTGTAAGAGATATAGATGATGAGTATGTTGTAAAGAATTATCTTATTATAAATGCATTGTTTATAATAGCATTTGTTCTTATTGGAAATTTTTTACCAGATTTGATAAAGATTTCGGATACACATTATAGATTAAAAGATGGTGTATATGTTGTTAGAAATTGTTTTGGATTACACAACCCAAATCTTGTGTTCTTCTATTCTATAGGTGTTTATGCAGCATATATTTTCTTGAGATTTGATAAGTATAATATGATGGATAGAGCAATATTATTAGTAATGACGATATTTATTTATAAGGTTACTATGAGTAGAACAGGGTTACTAACTATGATAGCAGCGTTATTCCTTGTTGAGATATTGAAGTATATAGATTTAAAGAAATATACTAAGATAAGTTTTTTAGTAAAGATATCACCTATATTGCTTTTAGTAGTATCAGTATCTATAGGTCTTTTATTCTCAAAGAATGAGCTTTTAAATACAGTTCTAGCTTCTAGACCTAGATATTGGAATATATACTTAACGCAAGAAGGTAATTTCTTATCTTTATTTGGAAATGTATATTCTGCAGAGATAAAACAGGCAAATCCTTTGGATAATTCATATGTGTATTTAACAGTTATGTTAGGTTTAGTATCTGTGCTATTCTTTATGTTTTTATTGTACAAGGGATTAGATATTTTTATAAAGAAAAATGAAAACAAGTATATTGCTGTTATAGTAATGTTTTTAGTTTATTCATTTGCTGAAAATATATTATTTGAGGCAGGATTTAATTTCGGTATAGTATTTTTAATTAAATATATTATATTGGATGATACGTTAAAAAATAAGGTTAAGTTTAGGAGAAGAAAAGATGCTAGTGTCGCTAATAATGCCTACGTTAAATAGGTTTGATGATATATATATATTTATGGATAGTTTGCTTGAGCAGACGTATAAGAATTTTGAGCTTATTGTTGTAGATCAGAATGATAACGATAAAGTTAAAGAAATTGTCGATAAATATGTAGACCGTTTAGATATAAAGTATATAAAGAGCAACAAAAAAGGACTTAGCTATAATAGAAATATTGGTATAGCTGCTGCTCAGGGGAAAATCTTAGCATTCCCAGATGATGATTGTGCATACAAGCCTGATACAATAGAAAAGGCTATTAATTTTTTTGAAAAAAATAAGGAGTATAAAATCTACAGTTGTAAGACTATGGATTTTAACGAAGTAGATACTTTTAAACGGATGTACAACGGAACATGCGATATAAATAGCTTGAATGTTATGGATACTATTACATCCATAACATTCTTTGTGCTATTTGAAGATAAAGATTATTTAATGTTTGATGAAAGATTAGGTGTAGGTGGAGAGTTTGGAGCAGGAGAAGAAGTAGATTATATTTTAGAGCTACTTAGTAGAGGTTATAAGGGAAGATACTTCGGTGATGATATAATTTACCATCCAGCTAAGAAACACTCTAAATCTAAGGAAAAGTATCAGAGAGATTTTAATTATGGAAGAGGGTTTGGTGCCCTTTGTAAGAAAGAGATTGTTTATAGAAAGAACAAGAAGTTTATAAAAATTATGGCTTATAAAATTATAAGAAATATCGGTGGGATAGTTTTAAATAAGGATAGAGATTACCATACCGCTACTATAAAAGGAAGAATAAATGGTTTTAAAGAGTATAAAAAATAGTGAGGTTGAGTATTAGATGGTAGAAAAGATAAAATTTTTAATGAATATGCTTATTGCAGCTATGAAGAATATATTCAATAAGAAGAATTTTAGAGGAAAGCATATTTGGCTTATTGGAGGTCATGCTGGAGATATATATAATGATAATTCTAAGTTTTTCTATGAGTATTTAATGAGAGAACATAGCGATGATATAGATGTTTATTGGGTAGTAAATAAGGACAGCAAGGTATTTGACAAGATACCAGGTAAGAAGCTTGTAAGAGGAAGTGTAGAAAATTATCTTTATTATTACAATGCTGAGGCGATAGTATTTTCTCATTCTCCATCTGCGGATATTGCTCCATACAATTTTGCTGTTCCATTTTTAAATAAATTCCACGATAGAGTGGTTAAGGTTTATTTAAATCATGGTACAATAAGTTTTAAAAAGAGAAAACCTATGAATGGACGGTTTAAAAATTTAATAGATGAGCTTTTAAAGAGCTACAATGTTGTTACAGCAAGTTCTGATTTTGAGAAGAATGTAATGGTAAATGAGTGGGGTATGTCTGAAGATAATGTGAAAATTGTCGGAAATGCTAGGTATGATAATTTACCTACTGATGAGCCAGCGAGCACGAGAGATATATTATTTACACCAACTTGGAGAGATTGGATAAAAGCTGATAGAGATAATTTTACTAAGAGTGATTATTTCTTAAATATAATGAATTTCTTAAATGATGAGAGATTAAATAAAGCTTTAGAAGAAAAAGACGTAAATATAAAATTTTATATGCATCATTTAATGCACGAGTTTATAGACGATGTTAGAAAAAATATAACTGGAAATAGAATTATTTTCTTAGATAAAGGAGTTACACTTGCTGATGAGATAAGAAAGTCTGCAGCTAATATAACTGATTATTCTAGTGTAGCAATAGATTTTTTATATATGAATAGACCAATAATGTTTTATCAGTTCGACGTTGAAGAGTATAAGGAAAAAGTTGATTCTTATATAGACTTAGACAATGAGATGTTTGGTAAGTTAGCATATAATAAAGATTCGGCTGTCGAAGGAATTCTTGAAATAATAGAAAATAATTTTGAAGTTTCAGAGAGTCAAAAGAGGGAGAGAAATAAGTTTTTCAGATACAACGACAATAAAAACTGTGATAGAATATATAGTGCAATAAAAAATAATATTAGATAAATATTAAATATGATAAATGATGAGGAAAATTAAGATGGATAAAAATTTAGTGTCTATAATTACGCCCATGTATAATGCTGAAAAATATATTGTAGGGACAATAGAATCAGTTCTTGAGCAGAGCTATAAAAACTGGGAAATGATAATTGTCGATGACTGTTCAACAGATGGTTGTTCTGAAATAGCAAAATCATACTCAGAAAATGACGATAGAATAAAATATATAAGAACTGAAAAAAATTCTGGTGTTTCTAACGCTAGGAATATTGCCTTAAAAATGGCTAACGGGGCTTTTATTGCCTTTTTAGATAGTGATGATATATGGGACCGTGAAAAACTAGAAAAGCAGATTAGGTTTATGCAGGAAAACGACTATGTTATAACATTTACTGCATATGAACTAATGGATGAAAATAGCGATAGGATGCACAAGGAAATAAGAGTACCACATAGTGTTGATTATAAAACACTGCTTAAAGGAAATGTTTTAGGATGTCTTACTGTTATTATAAACAGAGAAAAGCTTGGATTTGATATAAGAATGAGTGGAGAAAGACATGAGGACTATGTTCTTTGGCTTTCTATATTAAAAAAAGGTATTACTGCTTATGGTATCGACGAGGTTCTTGCTATGTATAGAAAATCAAGTACTTCTCTTAGCGGGAATAAGTTTAAGGCTGCTAAGTGGACTTGGAATATATATAGAAATATTGAAAAGATACCATTCCCAAAGGCTGTTTATTATTTTATAAATTATGCTATAAATGGGATAAAAAAGAGTTAGGAGGAGAGGAAAGTTATGTATAAGTATAAATTTACAATATTTACTCCTACTTATAATAGAGAATATACGCTATCAAAGCTTTATGAAGATTTAAAAAAACAGACATACAATGACTTTGAGTGGTTGATAGTTGACGATGGAAGTACGGATAATACAGAGGAATTAGTAAAGAAATTTATAGACGAGGATGTCTTAGATATAAGATATATAAAGAAAGTAAATGGTGGAAAACATACTGCCATAAATACAGGTGTTAAAAATGCCAATGGAGAATTTTTCTTTATTGTAGATAGCGATGATGGACTTATGCCTAATTCAATGGATTTAGTTATCCAAGAGTGGAATAAGGTAGAAAATAAAGATGAGTTTTGTGGAGTTGTAGGGCTTTGTTCAAAAATGGAGGATGGAAAGACACTTGGAACAGAAATTCCTGATGAACATTTAATATGCCATTTTGCAGAGCTGTATTATAAATTTGGAGTAAAAGGTGATAAAACAATAGTATTTTTAACTGATATTCTAAAACAGTATCCTTTCCCAGAGAGAGAAGGGATAAAATTCTTGCCAGAGAGCGTTGTTTGGTATGAAATATCTAAATATTATAAGGTTATATGTATAAATGAGCCAATGATAGTAAGAGAATACTTAGAAGATGGGCTTACAAGAAATATTCTTAAAAAGAGTGCATTAAAAGGAAGAGCATTAGAGTATTTATATCTTACAAATCAGAATACTTATCCATTTAAGGACTTCCCTTATATGTGGATAAAGAACTATATAAATTTGGCAAGATATTCATTATTATCAGATAGTAAGTATTTTAAAGAAATAAATAAGATAAGTGATAAATTTATGTATATATTATGTTTTCCACTAGGTTATTACAAATATTTAAGACAAAAGAAATTTGTTAAGGAATAAGTTTTAGTTTGAAAAAATAATATTGCTAATATATAAGGAGAGTATAACGTATGAATGAACCATTGGTATCAATAATAACTCCTGTATATAATGCAGAGCGGTTTTTAGAAGATACGATAAAATCGGTACAGAAGCAGTCATATAAGAATTGGGAACTTGTTTTAGTGGACGACTGCTCAAAAGATAGTTCATCAGAAATAATAGAAAAATTACAAAATAGTGATGATAGAATAAGATATATTAAATTAGAAAAGAATTCCGGAGCAGCTATTAGTAGAAACACTGGTATAAAAAACGCAAAAGGCAGATTTATAGCGTTTGTAGATAGCGATGATCTCTGGGAAAAAACTAAATTAGAAAAACAGATTGAATATATGCTAAGGGAAAATATAGGTTTTTCCTTTACTTCATATAGATATATGAGAGAAAATGGAGAAAAAACTACTAAAGTAGCAAAAGCTCCAAAGAAGATTGATTATGAAGGACTTTTAAAGAACACTATAATAGGATGTTCAACCGTAGTATTAGATAGAAAAATTATTGGTGATTTTGAGATGCCTCTAGTTAAGAGAGGGCAGGATACTGCTACATGGTTGAAAATACTTAGAACAGAAAAGTATGCATATGGGATAGAGGAGCCACTAGTTAATTATAGAATAGTAGGTAATTCTCTATCTAGTAATAAGATAAAAGCCTTAAAGAGAACATGGAATACGTATAGAAATGTGGAGGGCTTAGGTCTGTTTAAAAGTATGTATGTATTCTGTTTTTATGTGGTTAATGCTATAAGAAAGAGATTATAGCGTTGTATTGATTGGGAGGCGAAGTGATGAAAATAGCAGTGGCAGGAACAGGATATGTTGGTCTTGTGACAGGTGCTTGTTTAGCTGAAAAAGGACATAATGTAGTTTGTGTCGATATAGATGAAAAAAAGGTAGAAAAAATGAAGGCTGGTTTTTCACCTATATACGAAGAAGGACTAGAAGAAATAATGCAGAAAAATTATAAAGAAGGAAGAATTGATTATACAACAGATTATGAATCTGCTTATAAAAATTCTGATGTAATCTTTATAGCTGTAGGTACACCTGAGAGAAGCGATGGATCAGCAAATCTTGATTATATAAAGAAAGTTGCTATTCAGGTCTCTGAGAGTATCGAAAGAGATACTTTAATAGTTATAAAATCTACAGTTCCAATAGGAACAAATAAAAAAATAGAAGAGTATATAAGAAGAAATCTAAAAAAAGATATTCGTATAGAGCTAGCTTCTAACCCTGAGTTTTTAGCACAGGGTACAGCAGTTCACGATACCTTAAATGCGTCTAGAATAGTAATAGGTGTTGAGAGTGAATGGGCTGAAGGAATAATGAAAGAGATTTATTCGCCTTTTGAAATACCTATGATTATAACTGATAGAAATAGTGCTGAGATGATAAAATATGCATCAAACGACTTCTTGGCTTTAAAAATATCGTATATGAATGATATAGCTAATTTATGTGAGATAGTAGGGGCTAATGTTGAGGATGTTGCAAAAGGAATGAGCTATGATGATAGAATAGGAAGCAAGTTCTTGAGAGCTGGAATAGGATATGGTGGTTCTTGTTTCCCTAAAGATACAAAGGCTCTTCACTGGTTATCAGCTCAGAATGGATATGAGTTAAAGACTGTTAGAGCAGCTATAGAGGTAAATGAGCAGCAGAAGCTAAAGCTAATTAGAGCTGCAGCAGAAAAAATTGAATCATTTGAGGGAATGAAAGTAGCTGTATTAGGGCTTACATTTAAACCTGGAACAGATGATATGAGAGAATCTCCAGCTATACCTAATATAGAATATCTTCTTGATAGAAGAGCTAATGTTTTTGCTTTTGATCCAGTTGGAGTTGAAAATGCAAAGAAGTTATTTGGAGATAAGATAGTATATACAAAAACAGCTAAGGAAGCTTTAAAAGATGCAAAGCTATGCCTTATAATGACTGAATGGAAAGAAATTAAGGAATTAACACCAGATGATTTCAAAAAAAATATGTCAGATGCGTTAGTGTATGATGGAAGAAATTGCTATTTACCAGAAAATATGAAAAATGCTGGTATAGAGTACCATTCAATAGGTAGATAAATAGAAAAAATAGAGGTGTTTTAAAATGAGTTTATATAAAGATATCCTTGATAGGAATGAAAAAATATCAGTTGTTGGACTAGGTTATGTGGGTATTCCACTAGCTGTTGAATTTGCAAGACATACATCTGTTATAGGATTTGACATAAATGATGAAAAAATTAATCTTTATAAAAATGGTATAGATCCAACTGAAGAAATTGGAGACGATGAAGTTAAAAATACTACTGTAGAATTTACATCTAATGAAGAAGACTTAAAAAAAGCTAAATTTCATATAGTAGCTGTTCCAACGCCAATAAATCAAGATAAAACTCCTGATTTAAAACCAGTAATTGGTGCAACAGAGTCTATTGCTAGAAATCTTACAAAAGGTTCTATAGTCGTTTATGAATCTACTGTTTACCCTGGTACTACAGAAGAAGTTTGTATACCTATACTTGAAAAAGTATCAGGATTAAAGTATATGGAAGATTTTAAAGTTGGATATTCTCCAGAAAGAATAAATCCAGGTGATAAGGTAAATAGACTTACGACTATAATGAAAATAGTTTCTGGATGTGATGATGAAACTCTTGAGGAAGTTGCAAATATATACTCAATAGTAGTTGAAGCTGGTGTTTATAGAGCTGAGAGTATAAAAGTAGCAGAGGCAGCTAAAGTAATAGAAAATTCTCAGAGAGATATAAATATAGCTTTTATGAATGAGATAGCTATGGTATTTAATGAAATGGATATAGACACAAAAGCTGTTTTAGAAGCAGCTGGAACTAAATGGAACTTCTTGAAATTTACTCCAGGATTAGTAGGGGGACATTGTATAGGAGTTGACCCATACTACTTCATATATAAAGCTGAGGAATTAGGGTATCATTCACAGATAATATCAGCTGGTAGAAGAATAAATGATGGTATGGCTGATTTTATTATTTCGAATACAGTAAAAGAAATGATAAAATCAGATAGAAAAGTAAAAGGTGCAAAAGTTTTAGTTATGGGTATAACATTTAAAGAAAATTGCCCAGATACTAGAAATAGTAAAGTTGCAGATATAATAGCTGGTCTTGAAGATTATGGAATGGAAGTAAAAGTATACGATCCAGTAGCTGCTGAAAATGATGCTGTTAAATTCTATGGTGTAGATATGATAACAGAAGAGGAGTTAAATGATTTTGATTGTATAGTAGCTGCCGTCAACCACAGTGTATTTGCAAAATTCTCATTAGACGAGATAAAAGCTATGGAAAATGATAAAGGCGGAAAAGTACTTATAGATATAAAAGGAATATACAATTCAAAAGAAGCGGTAGAAAAAGGATTTGCATATTGGAGATTATAATTAGGAGGAGAAGGGATGAGAGTACTACATGTATGCTCTTATTATATTACTTCTAAACTTTATAAAAACTTGATAGAAAATTTAGCGAAAACAGGTATATATAGTAGGGTGTATATACCTGTTTCTTCTAATGAGATGATAAACAAGTTTGTTGGTGAAGAAAGTGATATGACTGAGTACTTATATTCAAAATGTTTTAATAAATTTGATAGAGTAAGTTTTAGATGGAAAAATAGAAAGATATATTCTGATTTAAATAAAAATATTAAGCTTGATGATATAGATATAACACATGCGCACTCGCTTTTTGTAAATGGGTATGTTTCTTATAGACTAAAAAAAGATAAAGGAATAGATTATATTGTTGCAGTTAGAAATACAGATGTTAATACTTTTTTCAAAAAGGTTAAACATCTTAGACCTGTAGGTGTTGATATAATGAAAAATGCTAAACAAGTTATTTTTTTATCTGAAAAGTATAAAAATGATGTTATAAACGAGTATGTTCCAAAAGAACTAAGAAAAGATATTTTAGATAAGTCTATAGTTATTCCAAATGGAGTAGATAGTTTTTGGTTAGAAAATGAAACTATGGACAATGAAAAGATAATAGATAAAAGTAATATTAAGTTAGTATTTACTGGAAAATTAGATAAAAATAAAAATATTTATACTTCTATTGATACAGTGAAAAAGCTTAATGATGATGGTATAAATGCTACATTAGATTTAATAGGAGAGGGTCCTGAAAAAGACAGTATAAAAAAATACATAGAGGAAAATGTGCCGGGTAAAGTAAAATTACTAGGATTTATGGATAAAACAAATATAATAGATGTATACAGAAATAGTGATATATTTATTATGCCATCTAAATTTGAAACATTTGGACTAGTTTATGTTGAAGCATTGACGCAAGGTCTACATTTGATATACACTAGAGGACAGGGGTTTGATGGCTACTTTGAAGACGGAACCATTGGATATAGTGTTAAGTACAATGATTCCGATGAAATAAAAAATAGAATAAAAGATATAGTAGATGGAAAAATTGATAATGTATCGAGCTATAGAGAGAAAATTCTAAATGATTTCGATTGGAAAAATGTAGCTGAAAAGTATAAAAAAATATACTCTAAATAGAGAGGATAAGTAGATGAAGATACTATATATTGTCAATATGGATGAGAATAATAAAAAAGGTCTTTTTATGGCTACACATGAAAAGATAAAAGCAATAATGAAAAATCATCCGGAGAACGAATATAAAGTAATATCTGTACAGTTTAAAGATACTGGTATTTTTAGGATGGCTAAAAAAATAGCAGGAAAGCATACCTATGATAAGACTAGTGATGGTTTTGAACTTGATGGTATAAAATACAAAAAAGTATATTTAAGTATAGATATGAAGAGTAAAAAAGCTGAAAAGCTAGAAAATGATAAAGACAGATTTGTAGAATTTTTTGATGCATGTAAATCAGATATAGAAGAATGTGATATGGTTAGCTGCCATTGGGGGTATCCTCATGGTAGAATTGCGTATTGGATAAATAAGAAGTTTAAAAAGCCATATATCGTTACCTACCATGGAAGTGATGTACATACTATGCCATTTGAGAATGAGCATATAAAAATAAAGGTACTTCAGATAATGGAAAATGCTAAACAGAATATATTTGTAAGTAAGAAACTTATGGATACTGCTAGAGAGCTAGGGTATACAGGAGATAACTGTACCGCATCGAGAAATGGTGTAAACACTAAAAACTTCTACATAATATCTGATACAGAAAAAAATTCTATAAAAGAAAAATATAACATATCTGGAAAGAATGTAGGATTTGTAGGAGCAATAAATAAGATAAAAAGAGCTGATAAATTTGCTGAGATATTTGATAAGATAAAGCAGCTTGATTCAAATAATGAATATACATTCACAGTTGTAGGGGATGGACCTTTAAGAGCTCAGGTAGAAAAAGAATGTAAAGAAAAAGGTTTAAAAGTTGTATTTACAGGAAATCAAGATGTAGATATGGTTAGAAATTTGATGAATACAATGGATGTTATGATAATTCCAAGTAGGAGAGAGGGGTTTGGCTGCGTTATAACTGAAGCAAATGCGTGTGGTGTATCTGCTGTAGGTAGCGATGCAGGTGGAATTCCTGAAGCTATAGGAATTGATGAGAACATTGTAGCTGATGGTGATGACTTTGAAACAAGAATTGCGAAAAGAGTTGTGGAAGTAGCTAACTCTGAAAACGATAGAGAATCTATTTCAAAGAACACATTGGAGAATTTCTCTTGGAATAAAATAGCAGAAGATGAAGCCTCTTTTTATAGAGAGGGGGAAATGAAATAAATGGGTAAGGTAGCAAAAGCAACCGTATCTCTAATGATCGTCACAATGCTTTCAAAGATATTGGGATTTGGAAGGGAGCTAGTACTTGGTGCTTTATATGGAGCTACAGTATACAGTGACGTATTTATAGCAGCATCAAATATACCTAAGGTTTTATTTACTTTAGTTGCTACAGCGCTTGCGACGACATTCATACCTCTTTACTATGAAAATTTAAGAGAAGGTGGAGAAGAAAAGGCACTTAAATTCTCAAATAATATACTAAACATAACTATAATACTTGGAATAATACTATCTACTATTTCATTTATATTTGCAGAGCCAATAGTAAAAATATTTGCTATGGGATTTAAAGGTGAAACATTTAAACAGGCGGTATTATTTACAAGGATAATAATATTTGGAGCGATATTTACGGGTCTAAGCGATATAATGAAGTCTTACCTTCAATCAAAGGGAAGTTTTACTATACCAGGGCTTATAGGATTGCCGTACAATATTATACTAATAACAGCTATGATACTTAGTGTATTACTTGATAATATTTACATACTTCCTGTTGGAGCGTTGTTTGCGATGGCAAGCCAGTTCTTATTCCAGGTGCCGTTTGCGTATAAGAAAGGTTACAAATACAGACTGTTTGTAGATTTTAAAGATGAGTATGTAAAGAAGATGCTTATACTTGTGGCTCCAATAGTAGTTGGGGTTGCAGTAGATCAGATAAATATAATGGTCGATAAAACATTAGCGTCTACACTTGTAGAGGGAAGTATATCGGCGTTAAACTATGCTGATAGATTAAAAGGATTTGTAACTGGGATGTTTATAGCGTCGATATCTGCAGTTGTATATCCGCAGTTTTCTAGATTATCTGCATTAGTGGATAGGACAGAGTTTTTTAATTTTATCAGAAAAAGTATCAACGCTGTAATAATAATAATAATGCCTATGACAGTAGGAGCAATGGTTTTATCAGAGCCAATAGTTAGAATACTCTTCCAAAGGGGAGCATTTGATGCAAGAGCTACACAGATGACGGCTGTGGCGCTTATATTCTATTCTATAGGGCTTATAGGTGTTGGGCTTAGAGATATTCTTACAAAGATATTCTACTCTGTGCAGGATACAAAGACACCAATGATAAATGCTACAATGGCGGTTATCATGAATATATGTATGAATCTTTTATTTATAAAGTATTTAAAACATGCAGGACTTGCACTTGCGACGAGTTTATCATCTATAATATGTATAACATTGCTATTTAGAAGTCTAAAGAAAAAAATTGGCGATTTTGGTCAAAAAAAGATTATTATAGTGTTTTTAAAGACGACTTTTTCTGCAATTATAATGGGTGGAGCAGCGAGATTTGTTTATAAGCTTGTATTTGGAGCTCTCGGTGCAGGTTTTATTATGGAAGTTATAGCTCTAGGTACTGCTATAATAGTAGGTGCTGGTGTTTACGCACTTCTTATAATACTACTTAGAGTAGAAGAGGTTTCTATGATAACAGATATAGTGAAAAAGAAACTCAAACGAAAATAAATGTAAATTGTTACAGATTGTAACAAATACAGATAAGTTGTTTGTTGGATGTTAGAAAATATGCTGAAATTTAAAATAGAAACAAAATAGTTACAAAAAAATATTATTATAGTAAAAATAATTGTAAAAAAGACTTTGATTGTTAAAAAATCGAGTCTTTTTTTTATGGAGTTTATAAAAAAATTAGAAAAGGTTGACATAATAATACAAAAATGATATATTTAATAACTGTAAGGCTTAAAAAAAGACAACGAATTTTGTGATAAATTTCAAATTGTTACCATTTTAAATGTTGAAATTTCAATGGTTACAACAAAGGTAACAACAAAAATAACAAAAAAGTTACAGAAATGTTACAAAAAAGCTTGTCTAATGTAACAAGCTATGATAGAATAAAAAATGTAGAATTTAGGAAGTTAAATTCTACTACATTAACCACTAACTAATTAAGAGAATCAGGAGGGCGATTAATGCATTCGTTAAACATAAACAAGAAAATATCTAAAATAATGGCAGCAATGATAATAGCTGGATCACTAACAGCATTTGCTGGAAACAATACAGTAAGCGCTGATGAAATATCTGATATAGCAGTAGTTTCTGAAACTACAGAAACAAGAGCTGAAGCTAAAAATGGTTTTGTTAAAGAGGGTAACAAAACTTTCTACTACAAAAATGGAAACAAAGTAAAAGGTTGGGTAGAAGCTAATGGAGAAAAATACTACTTCATGAATAGCTTCGAAATGGCTCAGTCAAGATATAGAACAATAGGTGGAGTTGATTATTACTTCAAAGCTGATGGAACATTAGCTGCTAACGAAGTAGTTAAAACTACTGATGGAATATTCAGATTCGACGCTAATGGAAAAAAAGTTGAAAATGAGAAATATGCAGAAGTTGTAGATTGCGATTTCTTAACTATAAGAGCTGCATCTAATGCAAAAGCTGAAGAAAAAGGTAAATTAAATCCTGGAACGCTTATAAAAATAACAGGTGAAGCAAATGGATGGAATAGAATAGAAACACTAGATGGTGAAAAAGGTTGGGTAAGTTCAGACTACCTTAACTACAATATACCAGTAAATGAAAAAGTTCAGAAAGTAATATCTGTAGCAAAAGCTCAGATGGGTAAACCATATAGATGGGGAGCAACTGGACCAAACTCATTTGACTGTTCAGGATTAATGCAGTATGCATTTAAAAATGGTGCTGGAATATCACTTCCAAGAGTATCTAGAGATCAGGCAAATGTAGGTAAAAAAGTTTCTAAAGCAGAATTACAGCCAGGTGATTTAGTATTCTTCGCTAAAGGTGGAAGAATACACCACGTTGGAATGTACTTAGGAAACGATCAGTACATACATGCACCACAGACTGGTGATGTTGTTAAAATAAGCAAATTATCATCAAGAACTTTATATACTGCAAGAAGAGTTATACAGTAATTGAAAAGGGTAATTATAGGACGTTTTTAGACGTCCTTTTTTAATGTAAAAAATAAATATAAAACGTATGGGCTACTGATGAAAAATAATTATATTTTTATTATGAATAAAAATATAATTATTTTTAGCTTTTCGATTAAAGATATTAATAAAAAAAAGTTATAGTTTGGAAGATAAAAATAGAAAAAATAAGATAAAAAATATATTAAAAAGATATAAAAGAATTATTAATTAAAATTGTAAAATATAAAAAATAAAAGAATAAATTAAAATTAACTAGATAACTATTATTAAACTAAAGTAAAAATGATAAAAAAATAATAAAAATTTGTTAAGAAAACGTAATCACGGAAAATATTTGTTAGAAAAGTAAAATCTATAAGATTTATTAATTGATAGAATTTTCTTATTATACTAAAAATTTCATTGATATATTTATAACACTGTATTAGAATTGAAAGTGTTAAGGGTGAAATGTAAATAAATACCCCTTATATACAAATTGCAAACAGTAGCAATAAAAAATAACTGAAATTAAATAGGAGGATTTTTGTTCAAAATGGGAGAAACAAAGAAAAAAGGATATCCAAAGGGCTTTTGGGTATGTGGATGTACTGAAATCTTTGAACGTCTTGCTTACTATCTAGGTCGTTCACTGATACTTATTTTCGTAACAGCATCTGTTGCAACAGGAGGTCTTGGACTTTCTAAAGGACAGGGTGCTACAATGCAATCATTATTAACAGCATTTGCTTATCTTGGACCATTAGTTGGTGGGGTTATAGCCGATAGATACATAGGTGGACGTTATACTACTCCAATAGGTTATATAATAGCTGGTATCGGCTATTACTGTGGAGGTATAGCTAAATCTCCAGCAATGGTTTATGTTATGATATTCTGTGTAAGTATAGGTCTTGGTTTACAGAAAACTGGAGCACTTATAGGACGTATAGTAACTGATAAAGATCAGGTCGACTCTGCATTCTCTATTCGTTATACATTAGTTAACACAGGTGCTTTCATAGGTACTTTCTTAGTTGGTATATTATACAAAGACGTATTCGCTAAAAATGGAGTATTAGGATTTGCTCCTTGCTTCAAATTAGCTGCTATATCAATGTGGGCTGGTGCTTTATGGTTCTTCGTTTTAGGTAATCGTTTCATGGGTGAAGTTGGTAAAAAACCATTCAAATTTGAAAAAACTGCTGAAGAACTTGAAAGAGAAAAAGCTGAAAAAGCTGCTCATAAAGAAGAATCTAAAAAAGAACCACTTACTAAAGTTGAAAAGAAAAGAATCGCTGCTATATTCCTTGTAGCTGGATTCTCAGTTATATTCTGGATATTCTGGAACTTAGCATATCTACCAGTTTACTACTACTGGACTGAACATATGAACTGGGTTGTTGCAGGATATGAAGTTCCAACTACTTGGTTCGATGCTGCAAACTCTATGTTCTGTGTAATATTAGGACCTGTAACAGCTATGTTATGGAGAAAACTTGCTGCTAGACCACAGGGAGATATGTCTTTATTCAAAAAGACTGGTATAGGTATAGGTATACTTGGTGTATCTTATATATTCTTCGCAGCATTAGATATGATGCGTGGTGGAGCTAAGATAAGTGTTCTTTGGTTATTAATATTCTCATTCATATTAACATTAGGTGAAATGTTCTTCTCACCATTAGGACATGCATTCATAAGTAAATATTCTCCAAGCCGTTACTTATCAACAATGATGGCAGTTTGGGGTATAGCTACATTCATATCTTCATTAGCATATGGACCACTATTCTCAGCTACATTCGAAGGAGGATTCAAATTCTCTAGCGTATGTATAGCAATAGCAGTAGTTGCATTCATATCTGCAGTAGTATTATTCGTACTAGATAAGAGATTATCTAAACTTGTTGAAGATGAAGAAGAAGTAGAAGCTTAATATATAAATACAAGACTGTTGCATATTTTGTAGCAGTCTTTTTATTGACAAAATTTATTACCAAAGAAAAAATACAACTCCAAAATATAAAGTGTAACATAGATTGTATATTGATAACGAAAAGTTATAATTAGAAAAAATTAAAAAACTACATAAAATATTAAAAAAATATCTTTAAAAAGGATAAATTAAAATTGGGGAATAATAAAAAAACTAAAAAATTGAAAGAATAACGATTAAAAATACAGTAAAAATTACAAAACTTAAGCAAGATTGATAAAAAAATAATAAAAAAATAGTTGGAAAACGTAATCATAAAGTCTATGGATTTAAAATAATATAACTTATAATATAAATTTATTAATATAACTTTGTTATTATACTAAGAAATTCGTTGATAAAACAAGGTAAATATATTAAAATGTAATTGAAAAAAGGAGTAATTTAAAATATAAATTACCACTATTTAATGTTAATTTAATAGCATTGTTATTGCTACAGCGGCAATAAAAAATTAGCTGAAATAAAAAAATAGAAGGGAATTTTGTTCGAAATGGGAGAAACAAAGAAAAAAGGATATCCAAAGGGATTTTGGGTATGTGGTACAACTGAAATCTTTGAACGTCTTGCTTACTACCTAGGTCGTTCACTGATACTTATTTTCGTAACAGCATCTGTTGCAACAGGAGGTCTTGGACTTTCTAAATCACAGGGTGCTACAATGCAATCATTATTAACAGCATTTGCTTATCTTGGACCATTACTAGGAGGAGTTATCGCCGATAGATATATAGGTGGTCGTTATACAACTCCAATAGGTATGGCAATAGTTGGTGTAGGTTATTGGTGTGGATCAATAGCAAAATCTCCAGCTATGGTTTATGTTATGATACTTTGTGTAAGTATAGGTTTAGGTCTATACAAAACTGGTGCACTTATAGGACGTATAATAACTGATAAAGATCAGGTCGACTCTGCATTCTCTATCCGTTATACATTAGTTAACACTGGTGCTTTCATAGGTACTTTCTTAGTTGGTATACTATACAAAGACGTATTCGCTAAAAATGGAGTACTAGGATTTGCTCCTTGCTTCAAATTAGCTGCTATATCAATGTGGGCTGGTGCTATATGGTTCTTCGTTCTTGGTAACCGTTACATGGGTGAAGTTGGTAAAAAACCATTCAAACTAGAAAAAACAGCAGAAGAACTTGAAAGAGAAAGAGCTGCTCAGAAAGAAGCTTCTAAAAAAGAACCACTTACTAAAGTTGAAAAGAAAAGAATCGCTGCTATATTCCTTGTAGCTGGATTCTCAGTTATATTCTGGATATTCTGGAACCTTGCATATCTACCAGTTTACTACTACTGGACTGAACATATGAACTGGGTTGTTGCAGGATACGAAGTTCCAACTACTTGGTTCGATGCTGCAAACTCTATGTTCTGTGTAATACTTGGACCAATAACAGCTATGTTATGGAGAAAACTTGCTGATAGACCACAGGGAGATATGTCTTTATTCAAAAAGACTGGTGTTGGTATAGGTATACTTGGTGTATCTTACTTATTCTTCGCAGTTTTAGATATAGCTCGTGGCGGTGGAAAAATAAGTGTTGTTTGGTTACTAGGATTTGCATTCCTTCTAACACTAGGTGAAATGTTCTTCTCACCACTAGGACATGCATTCATAAGTAAATATTCTCCAAGCCGTTACTTATCAACAATGATGGCTGTTTGGGGTATAGCTACATTCATATCTTCATTATTATACGGACCAATATTCTCAGCTACATTCGAAGGTGGATTCAAATTCACAAGCGTATGTATAGGAATAGCTATAATAGCATTCATATCAGCAGTAGTCTTATTTGTCCTAGATAAGAGATTATCTAAATTAGTTGAAGAGGACGAAGAAGCTTAATAATTAAAAGTATATAAAAGCTGTTTCACTTGTGTGGAGCAGCTTTTTAAAAGCAAGTAAATATTTTCAATTTTGAAAAAAAAGAAAATATTTAAATATAAAATTATATTATTAAAGTCAATAGGGGGTAAATTATAATGACTGTTAAAGAAAGAATAGCGAAACTTCGCGAATTAATGAAAGCTAACGGAATTGACGCATATGTTGTTCCAACTTCAGACTTCCATCAGAGTGAATACGTAGGAGAACATTTCAAAGCTAGAAAATTCATAACAGGGTTCACAGGTTCTGCAGGTACTGCAGTTATAACTCTTGACGAAGCTAGATTATGGACAGATGGAAGATACTTCACTCAGGCTGCTAAACAGCTAGAAGGATCTGGTGTAGAATTAATGAGAATGGCTGAACCAGGAGTACCTACAATAAACGAATACTTAAAATCTACATTAGTAGAAGGAAATTGCTTAGGATTTGATGGTAGAGTAGTAGCTATGGGAGAAGGACAGGGCTATGAAGAAATAACAAAATCAAACAAAGCTACTATAAAATATGAAGTAGATTTAATAGATGAAGTATGGACAGATAGACCAGAGCTTTCTAAAAAACCTGCATTCAAATTAGGTGAAGAATTCGCTGGAGAAAGTGCAGCTAGCAAAATAGAAAGAATTCGTGAATATATGAGAGGATGTGGAGCTACTTACCACACAGTTGCTACTATAGATGATATATGCTGGACACTTAATATGCGTGGAGATGATATAGACTTCTTCCCACTAGTATTATCTTATATGGTAGTTAAAATGGATGGAGTAGATCTATATATAGATGAAACTAAATTAAACGACGAACTTAAAGCAGAATTCGCTGAAATAGGTGTAGCAGTTCACCCTTATAACGACGTTTATGCAGATACTAAAAAAATACCAGCTGGAGAAACTATACTTATAGACCCAGCTAGATTAAACTACGCTATATACAGCAACATACCAGAAGGTGTAGCTAAAGTTGAAGAAAGAAACCCAGAAGTTTTATTCAAAGCTAGAAAAAATCCTAAAGAAATAGAAAACATGAGAATAGCTCAGATAAAAGACTCTGTAGCTCACGTTAAATTCATGAAATGGGTTAAAGAAAACGTAGAAACTATGGAAATAACTGAAATGAGTGCATCTGAAAAATTAGATGAATTAAGAGAAGAAATGGGTAACTTCATAAGACCAAGCTTCGAACCAATATCAGCTTATGCAGATCACGCTGCAATGATGCACTACTGCTCAAAACCAGAAACAGATGTAAGACTTAGAGAAGGCAGTGTTTATTTAACAGATACTGGTGCTGGATTCTGGGAAGGAACTACAGATATAACAAGAACATTCGTACTTGGTGAAGTATCAGATACTATAAAAGAACACTTTACACTAGTTGCTATGTGTAACTTACGTCTTGCAAACTCTGTATTCTTAGAAGGATGCGTTGGTATGAACTTAGATATACTAGCTAGAAAAGCTTTATGGGAAAGAGGTCTTGACTATAAATGCGGTACTGGACATGGTGTAGGATACTTATTAAATATACACGAAGCTCCAACAAGTTTCAGATGGAGATATAGAGCTGGAGATACTCATCCATTAGAAGAAGGAATGATATTAACAGATGAACCAGGTGTATATATAGAAGGATCTCACGGTATAAGATTAGAAAACGAACTTCTAGTATGTAAGAGAGAACAGAATGAATACGGACAGTTCATGTACTTAGAACCAATAACTTACATACCATTTGACTTAGATGGTATAGTTCCAGAAGTTATGAATAGCGATGATATAAAATACTTAAATGACTATCATAAACTAGTATTCGAAAAAATATCTCCATACTTAAATGAAGAAGAAACAGAATGGTTAAGAAAATATACTAGAGAAATATAGTTTTTAATTTATAAGAGGGCTTTAATAAAAGTCCTCTTTTTATGCTCTGAAAAAATATATCTATTCCTCTCCAGGCAGTCGAGCTGCATTGTCGAGGAGATAGATATATTTAATTTCCGAGCAAAAGAGGAACTTTTATTTTAAAGCCCTCTATACAATTATAAAATTATATTCCGCCCGTATATTTGAAATAGATAAAATAGTTTACTGATTTTGTTACAGAAATTGTTACAATTTAATCTTCTCTTGTAATTAATTATGTTACTTTGTTACAGAAAATCTGTGATTTTGACGAAATATCCTTTTAATTCGGCAAAAATATACAAAAAGCAACAAAAAAGTAACAAAATAGTTACAAAAATGTAACAAAAAGCTTGTGGAGTTGTAACCGTTATGTTACAATTATAAATGTAGCGAGAGGGGCTACAAAAAATGATTTATAAAATACCCACTATCTATAAATCATGAATCATAATTACAGGAGGACGATTAATGACGAAGATATTTAAAAATAAGTTTTTGGCAAAGATCATGGCAGCAGTTATGATATCAGGAGCGATAATGGTGACAGATGCATCTGTAGAAGCAGGAGCAGAAGAATTAGAAAATATACAGACAGTGTCTACAGCAGATGTTGCAAGAGCTGGAGCTAAAAATGGATTTGTAACAAAAAATGGAAAAACATACTATTATAAAGATGGTGTAAAACAGAGAGGTTGGTTAAAAATAGGTGATGAAACTTATTATTTAACTAATGATAATTCTCTAGCACAGCGGATGTGGAGAACAATAGACGGAAAAGATTATTACTTCAATGCAAAAGGTGTAATGGTTAAAAACACATTTAGAGATGTAAGAGGAACAATATACAGATTTGACGCTAATGGAGTTAAATCAAAAAATAAATGTGGAAAAGTAGTAGATTGTGATTTCTTAAATGTTAGAGATAAAGCATCAACAAAAGGGAAAGTAGTAGAAAAAATATATAAAAATGCATACGTAGAAATATTAAAAACATCAGGTAGTTGGTACCAGGTTAAAACAGAAAGTGGAAAAACTGGTTGGGTAAGTTCATCTTATATAACAATACCTGGAGAAACTAGTACAAAAGCAGAAGCTGCATTAAAAGTAGCAAAAGCTCAGCTAGGTAAACCATACAAATGGGGAGCTACAGGACCAAGCTCATTTGACTGTTCAGGTTTAATGTACTACTCTTACAAAAATGGAGCAAAAGTTACTTTACCAAGAACATCAAGAGAACAGTCAAAATACGGTAAAAAAGTTTCAAAATCAGAATTAAAACCAGGAGATTTAGTATTCTTTGGTAAAGGAAGCTCAGTAAGTCACGTTGGTATGTATATAGGAAATGACCAGTATATACATTCACCACAGACTGGTGATGTTGTAAAAATAAGCAAATTATCAGCAAGAAAAATGATAGTTGCTAGAAGAGTAGTGTAATTTAATAGGATTATAACTGCATTTGCAGTATAATATACAACTCTTAACCGACAAATTAAAAAACTAAATTAAATCAATAGAAAAAGCGGTAAATTTATATTTACTGCTTTTTCTATAATCTTTTGTTTATATAATTTAAAATTTAGTATAAAATATATAAGGTAGAATTAAAAAATTGGAAAGGGAGGAAAAAATGAAAAAGATATTAAAAAAATTAACAGCTGTTATGTTGTCGACATTTATGATTTTAAGTGCTATACCATATGTAAATAGTACACAGGCAGCAGAAAAAGAAATGAGAGCAGCTTGGGTATCAACAGTTTACAATTTAGACTGGCCTAAAACAAAAAACAACGCAACAAAGCAGAAACAGGAACTTACACAGTTAATGGATAAATTAAAAGGCTGTGGAATAAACACAATAGTACTTCAGGTTAGACCAGAGTCAGATACACTTTACAAATCATCTATAAATCCATGGTCTAAGTATTTAACTGGTACACAGGGCAAGGATCCTGGATATGATCCATTAGCATTTGCAATACAGGAAGCACACAAGAGAGGAATGGAACTTCATGCATGGATGAATCCATACAGAGTAACATCTTCTGGTACTAACTTAAATTCATTAGTGTCATCTCATCCAGCTAGAAAAAATCCAAGCTGGGTAATAAAATACAACAACAAAATGTATTACGATCCAGGTAATCCAGCAGTTGTAGATTACCTTGTAAAAACAGTAAAAGAAGTTGTAGATAAATACGACGTAGATGGAATACACTTTGACGACTATTTCTATCCATCATCTTCATTCCCAGATGATGCATCATATAAAGCATATGGAAAAGGACAGGATAGAAATAACTGGAGAAGAGAAAATGTAAACACTCTTCTTAAAAAAGTGAAAGCAGTTGTAAACACTAGATCAGGTTGTGAGTTTGGTGTAAGTCCATTTGGTATATGGAGAAATAAATCTGCAGATTGCCCAGATGGTTCTGAAACTAGTGGTTCACAGTCATACTACAATATGCTTGCAGATTCAAGAACTTGGATAAGAAAAGGGTATGTAGATTACATAGTTCCTCAGATATACTGGCCAATAGGATTAAAAGTAGCAGATTACTCTAAGCTTGTAAAATGGTGGGCTAATGAAGTAAAAGGATACGATGTAGACCTTTATATAGGACAGGGAATATATAAACAAGGTCAGTCAAGCTATAGTGGACAGAATATAGCTAAAGAAATAAAAAGCCAGATAAATGTAAATAAACAGTATAGTACTGTTAAAGGTAGTATGTACTTCTCAGCAAGAGATATAGTAAACAATGCAAGTATATACAATGATTTAAAGAGTATGTACGGGGCATACAATGGAACAACAGAAGATAAAAATTTACCTTCTTCTACAGAAATTATCGGAGCTAATAGATATGATACTGCTGCGAAAATAAGTAAAAAAGGTTGGAATTCAGCTTCAACAGTAGTAATTGCAAATGGTCTTAATGAAATAGAGGGAATAGTAGCAAACCCTCTTGCAGCAGTTTATGATGCGCCAGTTCTTCTTGCAGAAAAAGATAAGATTAGTTCATACACTATAAATGAATTAAAAAGACTAAATCCATCTAATATAATAATAGTAGGTGGAAAAAATTCTATAGGAGAAAATACTGAAAAAAATATTAAAAGTTCAGTTTCATCAGCTTCTATAAAAAGAATAGAAGGATCAAATATAGAAGAGTTATCTGTAAATATAGCTAAAGAAATAGACTCAAAATCAAATGTAAGTAAAATATACGTAGCTGGAGAAAATGGTGCAGCAGACGCATTATCAGTTGTATCTAAAGCAGCTGAGGAAAAAGCACCTATAATAGTTACTTCAAAAAATAGTGTAAACTCATCAGTTAAAAATTGGATAAAATCAAATTCTATATCTTCAGCATATTTCTTAGGAGAAACTGCAGTTATTTCTGATAATGTAATCAAAGAAATAGACTCTATAGTATCAGGAAATGTATCAGAAAATAGAATAGGTGGAGCAAACAGAAATCAGACTAATGCTAGAGTAATAAAAGCTCTATATCCATCAGAAAGTTACAATCCAGTATTTATTGCTAAAAATAGACCACTTGTAGATGCAATAAGTGTAGGTGTATATGCAGCAAAAACAAAATCTCCAATTGTAGTTGCTGGAAACTCACTAGACTCTGAACAGTCAAACATACTAAAAAACAAAAAAACTAACAGTGTATTCAGAATCGGTGGAGGAATATCAAACGACACTTACAACAAAATCAGAGAAAATCTAAAATAAAGAGATATATAGGCTGTTGCAGATTTTGCAGCAGCCTTTTTTTATTCTTAAGGAAATTATAATAATTTAAAACTGTGGAAAACTTGTGTATAATAGTAATATGAATGTATTGAAAAAGCGAAAAGATGAAAAAATAATTAATAAAATATTAAAAAATCACTTCGAAGAATTTAAACTAAAATATTGGAATAAAGTTAGAAGAGAAATGAGAGAACAGATAGAAAATACTGTGACAAAAGCTTTAAATTGTGGAAATATAGAAAAGGGATATATAAAACACAAATGTATAGATTGTGGAGAGGAGTATATTCAAGGATTCACTTGTAAAAGTAAATTTTGTACAAAATGTGGTAGAAAATATTCTATGGAATGGGCAGAAAAACAGGTAGAAAATATGCTTGATGTTTCTCATAGACATGCAGTTTTTACAATTCCAGAGGATTTAAGAGTATATTTCTATAGAAAGCGAGAGCTTTTAAAAGACTTACAAGATACTGCATATAAGGTAT